>JALEGR010000026.1 GCA_022763265.1 Minisyncoccota bacterium
AGTCAATTGCTATTGTAAAGAAATGATATGAAGGAGGAAATTAGATCAGGAAGACTTACAGAATATGTAAAAGAAGAAGTTTCTAATTACATAGCTAGAGAATCTAACCACTCTTCCCTAATCACAGTGACACGTGTTATCCTTGATACTCCTCTAAAAACAGGTACCATATTAGTTACTGTATATCCGGAAGAAAAAGAGGAGGAAGTTATTAACTTCCTCAAAAGAAACAGAAGTGATATTAGAGATTATTTAAGAAAACACATTAAAGCTAGAATTATTCCCTTCATTGATTTTGAAATAGATGGGGGAGAGAAAAACAGGATACGCTTGGATGAACTTTCACAATAGAATATGGCACGGTGGTGAAATGGTAACACTGCGGTCTGCAAAACCGCCATGCGCGGGTTCGATTCCCGCCCGTGCCTCACTGCCCGGGTGGTGGAATTGGTATACACGCGAGACTTAAAATTTCGTGGCGCAAGCCATGCGGGTTCGATTCCCGCCCCGGGCACACTGGTATGTAATATTCCAGTATATCCGCCCATAGCTCAGCTGGTAGAGCAGTCGCCTCTTAAGCGAACGGTCGCAGGTTCGAGTCCTGCTGGGCGGACAAGTATTGCAAATGCAGTACTTATAAAGTATCTTTTTATATATAAATAAGGGCGAGTGGTGGAATTGGTATACACGCTAGTCTTAGGAACTAGTGCCTTATGGCTTGGGAGTTCGAGTCTCCCCTCGCCCACACAAAAAAGAAGTTTTGATTGACTTAAAGTACATCTACTATATAATCCGGGATAGAGACTGTACATAAACAATCGGAAGGAGCGCTACCATGGTACTGATATTTGTTTTCGTATTGGTTGCTATTTTGTATATAGTAGCCATTTTGGGTCTGCTTATGTTTATCCTTTACTTATTAGGTTCCCAGAAGAGCTACACCACATCAATACCGGAAGGCTATGTTGAAGTAGTCTTTCAGGGTGGTGACTACTTGAGACCGTTGATCAACTATGAAGGTTGGTTGGTAAGCAAAGATGGGCGCATTTTCCCTAAAAATCATATTAATATGTACTTTGACCCAAGGCAAGAATACGACAAAGAAGGCTTGAGAATTGTATTTGAAGATAAAGCACCAGGAAGAGAGAAACTAATACCAGCCGAAGGGCATCCCTTAGACAAGATATTTTCTAAGTACGGTATTAACTTTGTCTCGCTACTATGGCCACATCGACAAATCCATTCCTTAGAGGTAGACGTAAAAAGAATCGTACCAGACGAAAGTGGTAACAAGAAAGACATCAGTACACGCATAGAACACGAGTCTGAGAGTAAGACAGTTAGATCTTTCAGAATAGTGTTCCAAAGACCAGTATTTATTGCTGGAGCCAGATTTGGCGGTGACAAGTCACAAATAGACATATTGGTTAACACCATATGTTATATAACTAATGTATATAACATATATGGTAAATTTGATGGTAAGATTTTTTCTGTAATTGACCGGGCCATATCTGCAGAAGTGATGAAATATGGTATGCGTCCTGGTATAAATTTTGAACACTTCGCTCGTGGCGAAATGCTTTCAGATATTGATAAAGATGAGTCCACTCCGTTAGCGAGTAGATCTGACTTCTCAAGAGCACTCTTATCTGTAAATAGTGTCGGGACAGAAGGTGCTCCAACGGGGTTGCCCAGTGAAATTGGAGTCAGAGTTGCCGCTGTTTGGCTAATAGCCTTTAGAGGATCAGACGAGAAATTTGATGAAGTTCAAAGGGAGAAGGAGTTGGCAAGGCTTCAAGCTCAAGCACTTATTGAAAAAGGTGAAGGTGAGAAGCAATATGAGACACTAGTTGCGGCCGGCAAAGCCGCCAGATGGGAACAGACACTCAAAGCCATGTCAGACCACGGTGTTAACCCCAATGTGGCAGCCAAGGCAGCATCCGCACAAATTGTCTCTGAAAATATAGGCAGTCGTGACTCAAAGGTTCATACGTGGGTACAAGGAGATGCTACTCCTGTAATCGACGTAACTAAATAGTGATTGTTTTACCGGGGTATTACCCCGGTTTTTTATTAATTGACAATATGCTTGCATAAAGTTATATTTGCAACAGAAAAGTTATTTCAAGGAGGGAGTGCTCATGGAAGCGTTCGTAGAAGGACTGAAGGTAATCGTAATATTCTTTTTTTCATCCGTATTCTTTTTAGTATTGTCTGCGGCCATAATTCTTAGCATCACCAAGATTATGACTTCTGACAAAAAAAAGGATGTAAAGACAATTACCTGGGATAAGCTCAGAAGTGTCTATTGGTTCTTTTTAATTTCACTCACCGTCATACATATCCTGATGTGGGGAGTGTATCCAAACGTCTGGAGTCCATGGATAATAGACCACACATATGCTTTTGCGGCATTCAACGTGTTCATTCTAGCAACGGTATTTTCTTTCAGACAGGATATTCCTGGCACAACTTTTGTTGGTTGGGTGTTCGCAATCTTGACCGTTGTCATGGTGATAAATGTCATACCTGAAAAGAAGTCGTACAACGTAGCCACAACATATCAAGCCACCTTCTACAGGTGGGAAGATATGGAGTCGGTGACTGTCTACCCTGGTAAGTGGACTGAAGTTAAACTCGGTCCTGATGGTAAGACAAGTATCTCCTATGAGGACACGGTGGAAATTACCAAGCAAAATCCATTCCGTAATCGAGAGGTAAGGGTCTACATCCGTAATCCCAAAACGGATCCGGACTTTGCTTTCGGTGATGTCCCAAGTGGACGTATTTGGTACAAAGCAGCCGGAGCAAATCCAGTAAAGCTGACTATCAAACACAGTCCGAATGAATAACAAAAGCGAGGTCTCTTCGACCTCGCTTTTTCCTTTATCCGAATATATATAGGTCTGTCGGTATACCGAACGTAGAGAGAATCACCCTGATTATTCCCAAGACCGCAACCATGATAAACATTCCGAGTAATCCATAGACAATCTTTCTTTTCCCAAGAGTTCTCTCAGAGTCACTATCTGTATTTAGCAAGAACTGAACTAGACCCCAGATAAATACAACCGTTGCAACAGCAAAAAGAAAAGTTATTGTCGGATTAACAATATTTGCATTAATCCTCCCTAAAAGTTCAGTAGCCTCCATTTATGTACTAGAAATCGTCAAAGAAATCAAAGATGTTATCATCCCTAACTTCTGGAACATCGATATTTGGAGCGTTATTATTCTCCACACCAAAGATATCTCTCATAAAGTTAACAATACCCCAGACAGATACCATAACAAATAATGCAACGACACCCCAAATCATGATTCTCTTTCCATTTTCCTTAGAATCCTCATCTCCGGCTGCAAGAATAAATCGAGCAAGACCCCAGAAGAAGTATAGAAGTGCCAAAGCAACAACTATAGGAAGGAGGTTGTTAATGACCTTTCCTAGTGATGAAACGAAACTATTGATGTTCGAGAAATCACTATCAGCAGCCAAAAGAATTGCTGGAGAAAAGGTTAAAATACCTGTTAGTACTTTCTTCATTTTTATTACGTTTTTAGTTAATAAGACCTATAAAGGTTACGCCATTAATATTAATACATTTCAATACAAAGAGAAAGGGGTTGTGTGGAAAAACCTCTATATTTAAACACCTAAAGTTTTGGATAGAAAGTTAACTATACCCCAAATAGTAGTGGCAACAAACATTATTATAACCCCCCAAAACAGGAACCTTTTGCCTTCTTCTATAGCAGCCTCATTACTTGAAGCTAAGATAAATTTAGCAATACCCCAAAGGAACACCAATAGTGCCAAAACAAAAGCCACACCAAGAGTATTGGTCAGAACACTACCACTTGAGGAAATAATTCCTTGAATATTTTCAGCTGCAGAATAAACTTGTACTGGATTAAACATAAAAAATTAGAAAGAATCGTTGGTAATGTCTATGTCTCGTGCCGGATCACCCTCTGGCAAAACTGGTATACCTGCCCTACCATCGAAAAAATCACTGTAGAAAAACTGTACTATTCCCCAGAAAGAAACCATAACAAATATTATAATTACACCCCAAAACATAAGTTTCTTAGCAGAATCAACAGAATCTTCACTTCCACCAGCAGACAAAAA
>JALEGR010000027.1 GCA_022763265.1 Minisyncoccota bacterium
AGCAAGGATGATTTACCAGTAACCTATATTCTGGATGAGTTTGTTCGTCTTGGTAAAATACGTTCTATTATTGAAATGCCAGCCATAGGTCGTGGGTATAAAGTAAATTCATTATTTGTGATTCAAGATTACGAACAAATATCCAAAACATACTCTCAACAGGATTTAGGTATTATTGAGTCTAACACTGCATACAAAATTATCCTGCAGCAAAATAATTTTATGACAGCAGAGCGTATTTCAAAACTTATTGGCAATCAAACTGTTAAAAGAAAGTCGACTAGCCGCAACACTTCTTTCAAGTCACATGGGAAAAACATATCTATTTCAGAAGAAGGACTACCTCTTGTTAGACCTGAAATGATCTTAAATCTAGAGGAGGGTGAGGCAATTCTTTTAACGCAAGGTTACGTTAATCGCCCCATTAAGTGCAATATTCCATATTACTTTAAACAACCAGTATTTAAGAACCAAATAGCCAGGGCAACATGATTCGTCTACTACCTCTTCTATTGCTGATTTTAAATATTCAAGAGAGCTTTGCTAAGACTGAGAGATCAAAGACTGTAGTTCGTAAGTTACTTGCTACACATCAAATCATTGACCCAGGCCTTTATGAAATTATCAGTCCTGATACTGGGAGTGTGATCTATTTATATAAAGATCGAAGTGGTCGCACCAATCTTGAGGTTGTACCCAGTGCCTTTAAAAGTACAAATACAAAGAGGAAGTAGGCAATGAAGTATTTAAAGTTATTGATGATGGTATTTGTGCCCAATCTTGCCTTTGCGGGAGCATTGGCAGTTACAGATGTCACTGCACTGCCTAAACTTGCAGAGCAGATACAAATAATGTCTAAGGGTTTAGATAAGCTTCAAACCCAAGTAAATCACCTAAAAACGATTGAAGACGCAACAACTGGTGCTATGAAGTTCACTCATGATACAGTTGCCCGAATACGTAATGCAAAATCCACTATTCAGAAATTAAAGACTTCTGTCATACCAGATGATTTATTACCTGATGAAGCGATTCGTTACGGTGAATACACTGATATGATCAAAGTTACAGACTATCTAGAGCTTCCAGAAAGCCAAAGTATAAAGAAGTGGGTTGGCGATAATAATGTCAGGCAACTTCTAGCCAATTCTATGAAAAATATGACCGATACATCTTTTGATGAAATCAGTCGATTGACTACTCGCATGCAAACCTCAAATAACCTTGCTGAAAAACAAGATATAACGAACCAGTTGCTTAAAATAATGGCAGAAACTTTAAATAAAATTCTTGTTCTACAATCACAGGTTGCTTATGCTACACATGAAGCTCAGTATAAAGGGGTAGATGACACGCTCCGAGAAGAAAGTACTCCTTATACCTCCTCAGAACGTTGGGGATATGCAACTAAGTATCTATCATTAGATAAAGAAGTGCCATGCACAAAATTAATTCAGAAACTTAAAGGATGTTAGAATGAGTAAACATACTGTTATTATCTTACTACTTGTCCTTATTGCCCTTTTGTTGGGGTGGATTGTTTTTTCTCCTATTTCTGAGAATGACTCTAGTACCAATAACCAACGTAACTCAGGATATAGTCAGAAGGAATTAGATGAATATGAGAAAAAAATTGAGAAACGTAATAAACGTATTGAAGCATCTGAGGGTAAAAAGATTGAAGACATGACTGAGGCAGAGCGTTGGGGAGCGGCGACTAAAAATCTTTCTCTGGATATGGAAATTCCTTGCACTAAAACTTTAAAGAAATTAGGTAAATGTTAGCAATGAATAAGCAAACTATCATTCTTGTTCTTGTTATTCTTACTGCAGCTGTTGCTTGGAAATTTATACAAGAACCTTTGAAGTCTTCTAAGTTTTCTGAGTCTCACAATTCTAAATATAGTCAGCAAGAGTTGGATGAATATGACAAAAGAATTGAGAAACGCAACAAACGTATTGAAGCATCTGAGGGTAAAAAAATTGAAGATATGGATTCTTCAGAACGATGGGGTGCTGCGGTCAAGAATCTAACTTTGGATAAAGAGATTCCGTGTACTCGTACACGTAAAACTTTAGGTGAGTGTTAGGAACTAAAGATGACCAAAAACCTTCTTATCACTATACTTATACTGATTGTTGGGATACTCATGTATTTATTATTGAGTAACCAAGATCTTAATCATATCACCAATATATATCAGCGCAACTCTGTCACGTCTTCGGAACCTCTTCTAAAGGATATGCATAAAGAAAAGCGTATAGAGGATATGACACCGGCTGAGCGTTGGGGACATGCTGCTCGTAACCTCTCTTTGGATATGGAAATCCCTTGTACCAGAATTATGCAAGATCTTGATGAGTGCGAATGAGCTAACAATAAGTTAAAAAATTTAACCTGTTATAAAGAGAAAAGACCATGAAAAAACTACTTGCTTCCACTCTCATATTGTTTTCGATGAGCTCCTGCGCGCATCCCGACGGGACACCTATGTCTGCCAATGAAATATTTACAAAACAGAATGTTGGTGCTGTTGTAGGTGCCGTAGGTGGAGCATGGCTTGGATCAAATATAGGGAAGGGCAGTGGTCAGATTGCAGCGATAGCTGCTGGCACTTTACTAGGGGGTTTCGTTGGTAAGTCTATTGGTACATCACTAGATAAGGCCGATCAAATAGAGCACGCAAATGCTTATGACAAAGCTCTCGAATCTTCAGAAGATAGTAAACCAGTTCTCTGGAGTAACCCTAAAACAGGTAATAGTGGTAAAGTTACACCTACAAAAACATACAAAGTAGCGAATGGTAGTACCTGTAAAGAATACAAAGAAAGTATTACAGTTGGCGGTGAAATTTACGAGGAAGTGGGGAAAGCATGCCGTCAGCCAGATGGAACTTGGAAAGTAATGTAGAAAAGGATCAAAACTATGCTTAGACAATATATATTAAAACACGCAGATGTAATCTATACCACCATGCTGATTGTTTCTACTCTTCTCTCTCTAATAGTTGGAGCAGAGATGAATGGATTCTCAGGTGCACTTATATGGGCCTTAAGTAATGTCTTTTTATTAGGCGCTGGCTATGGAGCCGCTCTTCTCTTAATAGAGATTAATAAAAATCTAGTTGGAATACGAGAAGAGTTGAAAAAACAGAACGCGAGTTCTAGTTCTAAGAAAACTAATTCTAAATAGAGTCACGAAATGAAATATTTCCTTACGGTAGTTATGGCAACTTTCTTATTGCCTCAAATTTCTCAGGCTACTGATTTATCTGTTGATTGTAAGCATCTCAAAAGAAATGTGGTCAATAGTTGGTCAAGTACCATACCTCAACCGTCTCAACTAGACAAAGATATAATGGGAGTTACTCTACGGAAGTGGACAAAAGAACATAGCAAGAAACTGGCTATAGGGTTCCAATTTTGTATGAAAGATGCTGTTGCACGAGGAGAAAGACAAGAAAAATGGACAAAAGGACAAAAGCGCCTTGAACATTACATCACAGAACTACCTAAGACAAAAAAACAGTTACTTAATAAAGAAAAAGAAATCGCTGAACAGAAAGCGTTACAAGAAAAAGCCATTGCTGAAAAAAAAGCACAAATGCTAAAAGAGAAATCAGAATTTGAAACAAACAGTGCGTTATTAGCCGCCTCTTTGATTGATGATATTACTTCTGTGCAACTTTCTTTTGAAGCAAAAGGTATAGTAGAAGAAATTCTTGGAGATCAGTTCTGTTATCAAGGATGGAGTCGTAATAACAATCCATACACTAAACAACTTACGCATGAGGATTGCAAGGCCGTTCAAAAAGCGAGAGATAAGAAGTTCAAAGAAATCAGTTCATACTTTACTCAACGTTGTGATGAATTAATGGACGATTCTGGCCTCTCAAAAAGTGAACAATCTGGCTATCTGATGTCTGCAAGGCCACAAAGAGTTAGAGATACACTATGTCTTTTTATGTATAGCGGCTACAATGTAGATTTTAGTAAATCTTGGATCAATTTTGGAGATCCTACCGCCAAGCTAGAGATAGAGGACCAACATAACAATGAAATATCTGTAGAGTTTTCACAAAAAGACATGATTCTTGACTCAGAAATGACAACCGTATGGACCCCTTTATCTATTAGTCGTTCAGATGGAAAAAAGTACCAAATAGACGATGCTAAAGAGGTTATTTTAACGAAACTGTTAAATGACTTCTTTGCGCAATAATCTGGATCTGAGGAGTGATGATCTTGGCTAGTTATGTACAGAAAAATCTAATGAAAAATGAAGAAGTCCTATATACAGCTCCTATTCATTGGTTAATATATGTTAATAGTGCAATAGGTTTATTGTTAGGTATAGTCTACTATATTATATCTACTGCTCCTTTAGCAGCATTTGTTATTATCGCTGCAAGTTTATATAACCTGATTACAGCCTATGTATATGTACACTCAACGGAGTTTGCTGTTACAACAAAAAGAGTCATTGTAAAATTAGGGCTTATAAGAAGAAGTACAAAGGAACTTAATCATAAGCAGGTAGAAAGCCTAGTTGTAGATCAAAGTATTTTAGGGCGTATCTTTAATTACGGAACAATCAAACTAATTGGTACGGGAGGATCAACAACTCGATTACATCATATCGAGGCTCCGCTTGAGTTTAGAAAACGAACCCTAGAAGCCATTCAATAATATACAGGAGTATCTTATGAGATTAATTTTAGCATTGTTTTTTCCATGGTTAGTGTTTTTCACTATAAAAAGACCTATTCAAGGCATTATTTGTCTTTTTCTACAATTAACACTCATCGGTTGGATTCCAGCCGTGATTTGGGCCATGTATGCTACTGGTAAGTATAAAGGTAGTATATCAAATAAATAATTATTAATGCCTCATTTTTCATTAAACCTTATACCTTTTTATTTTCTCCGACACGGCCAAACAAAGAGGAAAAATCTCATGAAAAAAATATCAGCTATTGTTTTATTATTCTTTCTCTCTGGATGTATTACTAATGAAAGTAATATTTCATCTGTTCTAGGTACAGCAACTACCGCACTAGAGTTAGTAGGAGGTATGACATACTCCGAGCAACAAGCAGCAGCAGACGGTTTTAAAGTTGCAAAAGAAATGGATGCAAAACACAAACTTGCTCCTGAGGACAATAAATATTATCAACGTCTAGATAAGCTGTTTAAGAACCACCAAGAAGAAGACGGCATAAAATTAAATTATCACGTATACCTATCACCTAATGTCAATGCTTTTGCATTACCTAATGGCGATATACGTGTATACCAAGGTCTTATGGACCTCATGACGGATGAAGAAATCCTTTTTGTCATAGGCCATGAAATTGCTCATGTTAAACTTCAACATAGCAGAAAAAAACAACGTCTTGCAAAAACAACAAATGCAGCCCTTAAAGGTTTATCTATGAGTAAGACTACCCAAGCGATTGGAAATAATTCTCTAACTAAACTTGCAGCCGTTGCCATCAATAGTCAATTCTCTCAAAGCGAGGAAACAGCAGCGGATTTATACAGTTTAGAATTTATGCATAAGCATGGGTATAATCCAGAAGCAGCAGTTAGTGCGCTAAAGAAACTTGGGTCCGTAGGTGGAGAAAAGGCTAATATGGTAGAAGCTTTTTTTGCCTCTCACCCTGAATCAACGAAAAGGGCAGACCTCCTTCAGAAAAGGCTAAACGAGAGTGGTTTGTAAAAGGAGAGAAATATATCTCAGCATTTACTTGAATTAAAATATTATGACCTCTCCTTCTTTAGAACCCAGACCTTTTTATTTTATTCGTCATGGACAAACGGACTGGAACCTTAAGAACAAACTTATGGGACAAACAGATATCCCACTCAACCAAATTGGGATAGCACAGGCAACAGATACAGCTGAGTTTCTATATCGAAATAATATCAAAATAGACAAGATATTAACAAGCACATTAGAGCGTGCTAAGAGCACAGCTAGAATTATCAACACATTCTACAATGTAACTATTCTGGAAGACGATGGTTTAAGGGAGGCCAATTTTGGGGTAGCAGAAGGACAAGTGGGTGCATATGACGATTTATATGAATCATGGGTATTGGGGACAACTCCTCTTAATGCAGAAAACTGGGAAGATTTTTCTACAAGAGTTATTCAATCTATCAATCAATACTTAGATTCTAAATCGAAGTTTCTTATCATAGCACATGGAGGAGTGTATTCTGCATTATCACATAACCTCGGTATACGTACGATAGATATTGGAAATTGTATTCCGTACACATTTTTACCTCCAAATGACAGCAACAATAAATGGAATATTAAACAGGTAGTAATATGAACAAAATAGAGAAAAGAACATATAACTTTAGCTTTAATGTTGAAGAAAATAATCTGAAAAAGATCCAAGATTTCCTTCTGTCTCTTTCGAAAAGCAAAAACACAGAATTAGAGTATCACGTAGAGTTTGATAATCAAAATAAACACCAAATTGTCACTACCAGTATTGATGATATTATTACAGAAAGTTATTCACGAAAAAGCACTATTAAATCTATTACCATCTTCTTTAATTATAGAGCGTCTAATCCAATACATGATATTAAAATAAGCATATATTTAGGTTATTATCACAGGGATATTAGTTTTGAAGTTCAATGTCTCGAACCGTTTAAAATATCTCATCAATTAGAAGGGATTATTAACGAATGCAGAAATAACAATATGAACTATTGTGCGTTCATACTTATTATTTCTTCTATAGTTCTTTCATTCTTTTTAGTACTAATTACCTTTGAATCTAACAGGCTTCCAGAGTTTTTATTATATATAGATCCCATACAAAGATTTCTTAATATGTTTGTAATAACCATGTCACTTGTAACTGCCCTTTGTTTATGTTACGTCAAACCTGCAATTCTTATGCTATTTCCTAATAAGCTATTTGTATTAGGAGAAGGGAAGAGAAAATATAATAATATTAAGAAAATCAGAGCTATAATAACTAGTATTGTTATTAGCGTTGTTGTAGGACTATTTTTTATATAATTTGATTTAGCAAATATAATCTATTAAGATTATAATTTCTTTATTAGAAATTCTACTTAATATTATGTCTAAGAAAATTACAAAACAGCCTATATTCTCATAT
>JALEGR010000028.1 GCA_022763265.1 Minisyncoccota bacterium
CTACGAAAGCCAGTGATGGCCGAACTAGAGAACAGGACTAAAAACCCGTAACTGTTTCTCAGGCGTCATCAATCTTTCACCACCCTGCCCAATCCCAGGCCTTTCAATAAGGTCTGGGATTTTTTGTTTGACATATATAAATACTTTGATAATCTAGGAAAAGAGACGGTTTTTCACGAGACACACTGGTAGACAGCCCAGCATGCTGTTGTTGGAAGCTATGCTGGATACTAGTCGCTGGAGGTGGCGACGCCTCCCCACCCATCCTTCCCAACAACGATGGGTCACCTGATTCTCGTGATTAACCACTCTGACCACCCAGGTACACCGGAAATACCTGGGTTTTTTATTACTTGCCCTTTTCCTAGGATATGCTAAAGTCATTATCTATATGGCAGTAAATGCAGAAGTACAAAAGAAAACAAACGAAAACAGCCTAAGTCTCCTTAGACGTTTTTCTAGACGTGTACAAGGTACAGGACTTGTTAGAAAAGTACGAAACAAAAGATATGCCGACAGAACTAAATCTCCTTACGTCAAAAAGAAAAAGAAGCTTCAAAGACTATCTAAACAAGCAAGATTCGAAGAGTTAGTGAAGCTAGGAAAGGTTCAACCACGTTCAAGTAGAAATGGAAGATAGTTTTTCATTACTTAATCTAACTAAAAGTAAGCATCCCTCCTTACCATATAAGGAAATGAAGGAAAAGGTTCTTGGTAAAAAGTATATCCTCAGCCTTGTTTTTATTGGAGAAAAAAGATCAAAGGATTTGAATAAAAAACATAGAGGTAAGGATAAGGTTGCAAATGTTCTTTCTTTTCCCTACTCCCCTACTGAAGGAGAAATTTTCATTACCTTAAAAAAAGCACAGAGAGAAGCTAGGAATTTTAATAAAAGTTATAAAAAGTTTGTTGGCTATCTTGCTATCCACGGATTACTTCATTTGAAGGGAATGGATCATGGTAGTAAAATGGATGAGACGGAAATAAGACTTTCAAAATTTTTTCACGTCTAACTTATATATCCTCAAATGATAGTCGGTATTGACATTGGTACTTACCAAATAAAAATTGTTGTGGCAAACAAAAGTGCCAAGGGTCTTCCACATGTCATTGGAACAGGATATGCGGAATCAAAGGGGTTACGACATGGATATATTGTAAATACAGCGGATGTAACTAGAGCCTTGCTTCAAGCAAAAAGACAAGCAGAAAAAACCGCCGGTGTTTCTATTAAAAAAGCCTATCTTTCAGTTGGAGGAGTAGGACTTGGAAGTGTCATTTCATCCGGTAGTACTGTAATATCAAGAGCTGACTCTGAGATAACAGAAGAAGATATAGAAAAAGCACAGGAGGAAGCAGAAAAAAATATACCAGAAGACCAGGTACTAAACAGAAAGATAGTTCATACAATACCAATAAAATATAAAGTGGATAATAAGGTAGTACTTGGAAGAGTCTCTGATATGAAAGGATCTAGATTAGAATCTGAAATACTATTTGTAACATCCCTAGAAAATCATCTAGACGACCTAATCGAAGCAGTAGAAGATGCAGATATTGAAGTAGTTGATGTAATGGCTTCTCCCCTTGCAGCCTCTTTTGTAACACTTACAAAAACCCAAAAGGTGGCTGGGTGTGTCTTAGCTAACATTGGAGCAGAAACTGTCTCAATTGTTGTTTTTGAGAATGACGTACCTATCTCCCTCGAGACTTTCCCTGTAGGCTCAACTGATATAACAAATGATATTGCTCTTGGATTAAAGATTCCTCTCGAGGAAGCAGAGCAAGTAAAGAGAGGTGGCATGATAACTACAAGCTACTCTGAGAAAAAACTAGAGGATATAGTATCAGCTAGAATATCTGACATATTAGATCTAATTGATGCTCATTTGAAAAAGATTGGAAGGAGTGGGCTTTTACCTGCTGGTATCATACTGACAGGTGGCGGATCTGGTACTGGAAATATTACCGACTTGGCACGTAACTCTCTTAAACTTCCTTCCAGAATATCTAACCTTCTTGAGAAAAATGAGAGACTTCAGGATTCAACATGGGCTGTGTCATACGGACTATGCATATTTGGCTCATCTGATAACAGAGCTGGTAGTTCTGCTTCATTTTCTAGAATGTTTAGAAAGATAAAGAACACTATTAGTCAATTTCTTCCATAGTAAAATCCCGCTAGTGTTGCGGGATTTTTTGCAGCTCCTTAGGTTCAAAGATTCGTTCAGTCTCGCCATCACAATAACAACAGATTGAAAAGAATCCAACCCTGTAGCACCTATAACACATGTACTCAGCTGCCTGACTCTTTTTCTTTTTAACCACCCCTTCAAATTCATAGCCAAGTAGGATACGAAAGCCAGCATAGATGGCAGCAGCCAAGATTAAGGCTGAAAACACTATTGCAGTCAATGATTCTTTGAAAAAATCCTTCATGACTTATGATCCTTTATACAATCATCCAAGATAACACCCATAAGTGGAAGTATGACAACAACAGCAAAGAAAGCAAACACAAAAGTTGTAGCCTTTATAAGTCTCATGATTAGAGCTCCTTTTTGTACAGTCTACATACATTATACAAAAAACCCACTAAAGTAGTTTAGAACCCTTGAAATCATTCAGAGATCTACAGTGTAAGCTCTTTATTTTAGGCCTCATTTGCCTCTAAATCTGCCTCCAACTACAACACAAAAAGGTTTTAGTTCAAGGTGTTTTCTTTATATAAATATCTGATATGATTGAGTCAATTAGTTTAGGGAAGTAACTATGCCACAAGTAAAATCAGACGTTGAAACATTTGCAAGAATAAAGGTTTTGGGACTAGGGGGCTCAGGTAATAACGCCTTGGAACATATGATCTCCTCAAAAGTAAAAGGGGTTGAATTTATCGCTATAAACACAGACTCACAGGATTTACACTCGTCATCAGCTAAAAAGAAGATCCACATTGGAAAAAATGTTACTAAAGGTCTTGGTGCAGGAATGAATCCTGAAATTGGGAGAAGAGCGGCTGACGAAACCTTGGAAGAAATTCAGGAATCTATTAAAGGATCTGACATGGTATTTGTGGCTGGAGGTTGTGGAGGGGGAACCTTCTCAGGAGCTGCTCCAAAGATTGCAGAGACCGCAAAAGAGTCAGGTGCTTTGACTGTAGCAGTTTCAACAAAACCATTTTTCTTTGAAGGTAAAATGAGAATGCAGATTGCCGAGAAAGCTATTGATGATTTACGAAAATCAGTTGATGCAATTATTGTCATTCCAAATGACAGACTACTTGGAATTATTGACAAAGAAACAACAGCAAAGAATGCTTTTGCCAAGTGTGACGAAGTTCTAAAACAAGCTTTTGAGGGTATTTCCGACCTAATTACAACACCTGGTGTCATAAACGTAGACTTTGCTGATATTAGGGCAATCCTTACAAATGCTGGACCAGCACTGATGGGTATTGGTAGAAGCACGGGAGAAAAGAGGGCTGAAGAAGCAGCTAAACAAGCTATTAACTCACCTCTTCTTGACATTTCAATTGCAGGAGCTAAAGGAGTATTATTCTCAGTAGCTGGAGGAGATGATCTAACAATGTTTGAAATTCAGGAAGCAGCTAAAGTTATAACTGAATCAGTTGATACTGATGCTAGGATAATCTTTGGAACAGTAAGAGACACTGGACTGAGAAAAGGAGAAGTTAAGGTAACAGTTATTGCTTCAGGATTTCCAGAGAATGCTGTGAAAAAGAGTCTATTTGGTACAACATCAATTCCAAATATTGGAGGGGAAGAAGAGAATAAGGAAGAGAAGAAAGGAATCTTCAACTCAGTACCTGAAAAAAAAGAAGAAAAACCCGTAGAAGAAAAGGAAGAAAACAATGATGACGATGATTGGGGATCAGTTCCATCATTTCTAAGGAGATCTAAGATAAAATAGGTTATAATATAGCCTATGTTTGACTTAATAATTATTGGAGGTGGTCCAGCTGGAGTTGCTGCTGGAGTATATGCCTCTAGAAAAAGAATAAAAACTCTTTTTATAACTCGAGATTTTGGAGGACAAAGTGTTGTATCTCCTGATATCCAAAACTGGATCGGAACAGTTTCTATTTCTGGTGAAAAACTAGCAGATGATCTAGAAAAGCACCTAAAAGCCTATGCGGGTGACATTGTTTCTATAAAGACTGGTACTTTGGTCTCTAATATAGAAAAAAAGGATAGTGGATTTTCTGTTACTTTGGATAATGGAGAAACATTTAATACAAAGACTATTCTTATTGGAACTGGATCAACCAGAAGAAAGCTAGAAGTACCTGGTGCAGAAGAGTTCGATAATAAAGGATTAACCTACTGTGCTACATGCGATGGACCCCTTTTTGCAGATAGAGACACGGTTGTAGTTGGTGGTGGTAATGCTGCCTTCGAGACAGCGGCACAATTACTTGCCTATGCAAAATCAGTCACATTACTTAACAGAAGTGATAATTTTAGAGCAGATGAAGTAACGGTAAGTAAGGTGTTAGAGAACCCAAAAATGACAGCGCTAAAAGGTGCTGTTATCAAAGAGGTAAAGGGAGATAAATTTGTA
>JALEGR010000029.1 GCA_022763265.1 Minisyncoccota bacterium
AGCTCTTAGTATACAGAAGTGCTTCCTGCGGTACGGACTTATCATTCGTTTGGTACCATACTATGAATAGAATAATAGTTGGCATTGCCATCTTGTTAGTTATTATCTTGTTAACTGCTATCTAAGCAATTAATTTTATACTAATTCATAGTTAGTATGTAATTAGATTATTAATTAGTTTCATCGTAGTTGTTGTTTTCTTAATTAATTTAATAGCAGTTGTTTTTATGTTAATTGATATTATATGAGGTAATTAATTATTTTGTTGCTAATTAACATAATAGTGTGATACGAGTTAATAATTAGTATGTAACTAATTGCTATTTAAGCATTAAAGAGAGAAAAGTATGTCTGTTATAGTTTTTGCCTCCTCAAAGGGAGGCTGTGGTAAATCCACTTCAGCTTTATTATTGTCCACAGAATTAGCTTATAGAGGTCTGAAGGTCACTCTTATAGATGCTGATCCAAATGCAGCTTTATTGGGATGGCAAGATGATGGAGGAAAAGCTGAAAATTTAAATATAATTCCTTCCAACGAAGCTAATATACTTAGTGATATTGAAAAATCAGAGAAAGAAAGTGATTTTGTTATTGTTGATCTTGAAGGATCCGCAAATTTATGTGTTGCATATGCAATGTCGCTTAGTGATTTAGTAATTATTCCTGCTAAACGCTCTAAATTTGATAGTAAAGAAACAATAAAAACATTAAATCTTGTTGCGCAGCAATCAAAAGCAATTGGTAGAAAAATCTCTTATTCTGTTTTAATGACTCAAACACATCCTAGTGTAAGAAGTGAAGGGCTGAGAGCTACGTTAGACAGTTTGACAAAGAATAAGATTAATTATTTTCATACTGAAATATATGAAAGAGAAGTTTTACGACTAATAGTAGATAAGTCTACAACATTACGGGATCTAAAGATCTTTGTTCTTAAACCCCATCAAATGATTGCAAGAAAAAAAGCTTTAGAAAACTCTGCCGATTTTGCTGCTGAGGTACTGGAAAAAATAGCAAATCTTTCTAAGAAAAAAAGTACTCCTCGTAAAGCCGTTAAGAAAAAAGCCCAAGCGAAAAATAATAAAAAGCCTGCGGCCAAGAAAAAGACTAGTGCTAAAACAACAAAAAGTAAGAGGGCAGCATGAGTAATAAAGATCAAATACAAGCGGATCCGTTCGCAGACCTTGATTTAGACTTTTTTAAGAGTGAAAAAAAGCCTTCTAAAGCGGTTACTAAAAAGCCAAAAGTGCTAAAAGAGAAAGTTAAGGCCGTGGCAGAAGAGGCTTCTTTTAATAGCCGAGAACATAACCCAGAGGCACCAAAAGAAAAAGTGATTCCTAAATCCTTTTCTTTGTTTAGAGAAGAACACGAAATTATCAATTCAGTTATAAAAGCATATCTAAATGAGAGTGATAGTGTAACCAGCCAAATCTCTGGATCCGATGTCATAAGGGCAGCTTTATATCTCTTTGAGAAAAAGAGCGTAGATGAACAACTAAAACTTGTGAAACAACATCGGGGTCGTGGACGGAAGTAACCTGTCTGCCTATAGCAATATTCTCCGAGATATTTGGGGTCTCTCCAAATATTGCTATAGAAGAAGTTGGTTTTCCCAACAAGTTGTCCAAAACATTTACTTATAGATAGAGTAGGGGGCTTTGCCCCCTAAGTACAAGGGCAGGGGCGCTTCGCTTCTTTCTCAAATAGTTTTTTCCCCTGGCAGGCGAGCTGCCATTCCTCGCGAGACAAAAAACAATTCTGAAAAACCCTTGCTACTTTTACCCCCATTCCTCAGCCGGAAAGGCAGAAGGTTTATATGCGAGATGCATAAAACCTTTCTGCTTAATTTTCGGAGTACTTATTATGATAACTTATATTAATTCAAATGCTGTTGTTTTCTTAGATGGATATCTTGGACAAAATCCAATTATTTCTAAACATAAGAAATGTGTCGTACTTAAACTAGCTACACATGAATATAGGGTAACAGATGACGTAGAGCAGAGAACAAAAACAGTATGGCATACTGTTTACGTATGGAACGAAGAAGAAAAAGAACAGTGTCTAAAGTTTGCTAAAGGAGATCGTTTGTCTCTTACTGCAATGCTTCGATATGAGGTGATGCAAGATGCAAAAGGTAACACAATTAATGGAGCTAAACTTCATTTATATAATGGGGAAGGGGCTTATTTAAAATTATTGAAGTAATAGTAAATGTGTCTACTTTGGATTTGCAGAGATGAAAATGGTTAATATATTATATAAGGAATAACTTATATAACATATTGCTTATATAAGTTATTTATGTTAGGATGCAGTTAGATGGCATGGGAAGTTTTATTTGTAGATTATTTTGAGAAGTGGATTTCGGGTGAATCTGATGACGTGCAGACAGAAGTAGTTGCATCGGTAGAGCTTTTAAAAGATTTAGGTCCTCAGCTGGGAAGACCTTATGCAGATACTTTGAGAGGTTCAAAATACCGTAACTTAAAAGAGCTGAGAGTCCAAGTTCACGGAGATCCATATAGGGTGTTATATATTTTTGATGTTAAGAGACGAGCTATATTATTACTAGGAGGAAATAAAAAGGGAAATGATAGATGGTATAAACAGCAGATCCCATTAGCTGAAAAATTATACGAAGAGTATTTAAAAGAGGAGAAAGAAAATGGTTAAGCCTATCGAAGAACTATATAAGCAAATGGACCCTCAGGTGGTGAAAGAAGGGCAAGCAAGAGGCAAGAGGCTTATTAAACAAGCTACAGCTTTAAATGAATTGCGTCGCTCTTTAAACATTAGCCAGGTAGATATGGCAAAGAAATTAACTCAAAGTCAGGTGAGCATTTCTCAATTAGAAAATCAGGATAATCCTCGAATAGAATCCTTAAGGCGTTATTTAAATGCTTTAGGTGCAGACTTGGAATTGAATGCAAGATTCCCAGATGGTTCTTTGGTGCCACTGAGTGATTATCATCCCAAGCAGTAATTGTTTCTCAAACTTTGAAACAAAATAGGCAACAGGTTGCTGCCGAAATCATTTACTCTAAGATTAGAAAAGAAGTCGTGCATGATGTACGGATAATTAGACATTTTCTTTTGGTGGGGGAGTATTAGAATTAAGAGTTCATTATGGTCCTGGTTATAGAGTGTATTTTGGGCAGCAGAATAAAAGGGTAGTTATTTTACTATGCGGATCTACAAAAGCGGATCAAGAGGAAGAAATTAAACACGCAAAAGAGTTATGGAAAGAGTATAAAGGAGAGAAAGATGGCCATCATTGATTATGACCAATTAGTTATAGAAGAACTTAAACATGATCATCTTTTTGCTAAGGCGTATTTAGAAAATGCTGTCGAAGAATATTTTGAAGATGGTGATAAGAAAGTATTTCTTGTAGCTCTTCGTCATTTGGCAGAAGCTAAAGGGGGAATAGGTCAATTAGCGAAAAGAACTTCTATGAATAGAGAGCATTTATACCGCGCATTATCACCGCAGGGGAATCCTAACCTTGAGAAATTTGGGGCTATTATAAAGGTCTTGGTTATAAAATGTCATTTACGCCAGAAGGGGATAATATTTGAGATAGAATATAATCAAGTAAATGAAATAAATAGAGAAACTGAAACTCCGCCATAAAGAAGTGGGAACAGTATATCCATTCCATATATTGATAGTAAGTACGAACGTCTATAAGAAAGCATACCCTTGTCAAAAGATTTTAAGCGTTTTCCAAATTCACCTGTTTCCAATGTTTCTATAAATTCCTTTAAACGGTCAGTCATATTTAATGTGTCTGAAAGCTCTTGCATTTTCTTAAGAATATAAGTTTTAGTTCTCGAATTTATGTCAGAATCCTTTTGGATAGAAGAGTGGAGTTTTTGAAGTGAACTATGTACCTCGATTCTATCAAAATCTTCTCCAGAAATTTTAGTATAAATTTCTTCAAGCTCATTTTTATATTTTGGTAATAAGTTTGGTTCTAAGTGATGTAGCTTGCCTTGAAATGCAGATAATTTTAGAAAGTTAGAATTTTGAATACCTTCATATTTAGAAGGTAAATCTCCAGCGTTTAGCCAATCATATAGATTATTAAATCTGTCATTCTTACCTTCTTTAGATAGAGAGATATTATCATTGGAGTAATGTTGATAGGTATAGATAATAAAATGCAGGAAACAATAAATTGCTAAAAACAATAGTACAGGAGCAATATCAGAAAAACTCTCCTGACCACCTATAAAGGGCAGGTTAATTACCTTTGGTTTTATATAAAGCGTAAGTAGTAAAATACTTGATACTATGAGTAAATTTCTCCTTACACGATAGAATTCATTAGAAGGTATATTAGGTATTGGACGGCCTACAGTCATGGTATCAAGTCTAAAAAGTTTTTCGTTCTCTGCTATACAGTACCAACACGATTTTTCATATGTTTTTCTTTCTTGTATAGATAGATAAATTTTGTTATTCTCTTACATGCAGGATAGCATAATGTACGTACAAAGGTTTTAATGTGAAAAACGCTCGATTAGAATTACGCATTACTCAAGATGAAAAAGATAGGCTCCAAACCCTAGCTGAAAAATCTGACTTGAGTATTAGTCAGTACATGAGAAGAGTTATCGAAGATGAAAAAATCATTCCAAAATTGGATGAAGAGCAGTTTAAAAAATTGGCCAAGTATTATTGGCAACTTAGTAAAATTGGAACCAATATAAATCAGATAGCTTTCAATTTTAATGAACGTATGTCACCCAAAAAAGAACTTACAGAAAGTGACTTTTGTTTGCTCAAGAAAGGCGAAAGACAAAAACTGTCCGACAATATTAATGATCTAAAAGAGTTACTATTTTCCATTCGTGATGAAGTGGCATCTATCACAAGAAGAGCTAGTTAGAATGGGTAGACACAAGCAGCATATTTCATTTTTCGAAAATGAAGAAGAAGGGTTTAAACAAGATCGACATGATAGAGATAATGTCTCTTTTGCTTCTCTTAATAATCGACTTTCTAACTCTTATTACTGGAATGACATCCAGTCAAAGAAGTTAGAAGTGGTCATTAAAATTACAAGTTCAGGAAGAGGTGCTACAGCAGTAAAACGTCTTACCGATTATATTGCTCGAGATATAAGTAAAGAAGATGCCGAGAAGCTATTACCAAAAGATGTGATTGAGGAGAGGGGAGATGAAGAGAAATTAAGTATCGAATTAGACACCGGAGAAATACTTTCTAATAAAGAAGAAAGAGATTATGTGATTGATACTTGGGCTTCTGATTTTGTAGCAAAAGAAAGTTATGAAAAGCAATCCTGGAAGAACCAACGTTTAAAAGAACTAAAAGATGAAAAAAAACTTCTCATGGTTAAAGACTATGAAGAGAAAACAACAGCATCAGAAGTAGAGCGCTTAAAGAATATTGAAAGCATGATTCGAGAGCAGTATTTCATCGGCGATAATGGTAAGCGTTACAGTCTTAAAGTTTATGCACCAAGAGATACGATTCATATGGTTTTATCTATCGGAGGCAAACAAGATGAGAGAAATAGGTTGGCTGCAAAAAGAGCAATCAGACAATACTTATCTGAGAATTACGGAGAGTTTGGTTTTCGCTATATGTTTGTTGAGCATAACGATACAAACAACCTTCATTATCACGTTGTCATAAAAAGTGCGAACGAGTTAACGAAGCGGCATTTGTCATTTGATAGAGCTGATCTATTTTTACAAAGACAGGAACTGGCTAGAGTTTTGGATCAGGAAGGTATAGAGCGTTCTGCTACACTTAGGAGGGATAGACAATATGTGCTGGAACGAGTGGAGCAGGGGTTAGAGCGTCTCCATGAAAAGCAAGGTTGGTATCAAAGCTTACTATCAAGTAACGATAATAACGAAAGGGGTGCAGATATTTTTAAGTTTAAATCTCAAGCACTCAAACATATTCGTTATTATGATTCTGTTTTGAAAGTAGAAGCAGATAGGTTGTTCGGTTCAAAAGTTATTGACCTGGACAAGAAGAGACAAACGCTAAAAGCAATTAAGAAGGATCTATTGAGGCGTGATAGTTCTATACTCATCAAAGACGTAAAGATAAGTCTGCAGAGAATGGGTGCTGACTACAACTTAATAAAAGAGAAAACAGCTGCTATAGAATATGACTATAACTTTAAACGTAGTGAAAGATATAAGGCTCATCTGAAAGAGCTAATGGCACAGCATCGAAATGATATTAAGTTCGCAAAGACCACATATAAAGAAAAGGGAGGGAAAGATCATAGTATCATAGATCAGTTGAAGGGCCTTGAATCTAGCGTCAAGAGAATCCAAGAGCAGAGTAGGGGGATAGAGCGAGATGATAGTTATAAGTCTAAATTTATCCAAGAAGCATTAGATCTAGTAAATCAAGGTAATGCGGTTCAGGCACTAGAATCGAAAGCCTATGAAATGTACAACAAACAAGTCGATATGGAGGCAAGTCTAAGTAGTATTTTCCCCAAGTCGCAAGATAAAACCTTAAAAGCAGAACTAAAGCATCTAAAAGAAAGGAGGGAATGGCTGAAAAAGGTATTAATTCCTGCTGTTCGCCAATATCAAAAAGAAGATCATGGTCATAGTCTACAGGCGTTTGCTGAGCTAAAAGAAGCGTCGTATTTAGAACGAAAAGAAAGGCAACAAACACTTGATAGAGGAATGGTCATAAGTGGAAGGGTATTAGAGTTTTCAAAGCCGAATCAAGGAAATGTAGAGCTTAAAATAGATACTGTTGATGGGGTAAGAAAGATACTTATTAATGAAAAAGATGCCCTTGCTATAAAGTTGCATAAACCAGAAAAAATCAAACTTCAGTCAATAGCCCACGATGATAGGAAGTGGAGGGTTATTTCAGGATTGGAAAGAAAAGGAATGGAAAGAGAATAAAGTGGAAACAATTAGAGATACAGAAACTTTTGTTGGATACTTATCTTTATGGAATTTAGGCTTATATACAGCAATTTAGAGTATAAACATATGGGCTAACACAACCAAAAGCGTGATCAGATATTATGAATAATTATATTTTAACGGGTGCTCCAGGAGCTGGAAAAACAAGTATAATAAGATCTTTAGAAAACAAAGGACGCAATGTAGTAGAAGAGGCAGCTACAGATATAATCTTATTAGAACAAAAACAAGGTATAGCTAAACCTTGGGACAATCCAAATTTCCTTGATAAGATTCTATCCTTACAAAAGGAGAGGTACAAAAACTCACAAACTCTAAAAGAGGTGTTTTTTTTTGATCGTTCACCTATATGTACATATGCCTTATGCCAATTCCTTGGTTATACACCGTCAACATTATTGTTAGAAGAAATTGAAAGAATAAATGAACTCTCATTATACCATAAGAAAGTATTTTTTATTGAAAGTTTAGAAAGCATAGAACACACAGATATACGACAGATCAATTATCAAGATGCCTTAGTTTTTAGCAAACTTCATTTTGAAATATATACGCAGTTAGATTTTGAGTGCATATCTATTCCTCCACAAGAGTTAGAAAAACGCGTCTCTTTAATTCTCCAACATATTTAACGTGAAGGAGCCCTAGAACCTGCACTAGGGGCACCTGGTGTAGGCATATCCGTTCTAGCTTCAGACAAGCCATGTGTTGAAACTGCAGTAGAGGGCGTAGCAGCTGA
>JALEGR010000030.1 GCA_022763265.1 Minisyncoccota bacterium
TCATCAACGGACTTAGTCATGGAACTCTCCTTTCATGTTTTGGTTCCATCGCCTTTATATCACAGCAAGATAAAAAGTCAATTATTTTGCAAATTAAAAAGCCACGCAATGCGTAGCTTCAAAGACTGAGTAGATCAGCCCGTGACCATGTCGATGATCTTCAAGAGCTCAGTCTTATCCAAGGGACTCTTCCTGGTCTGGGCCAGAGTCTTGATAAGAGGGAGTAGATCCGGCTCTTGAGAAACAGCAACGAGCTTGACCGGTTTAATAGTTGCCTTCTTCTTCGCCCATTTCTTCTTAGTCGGTCTTTTTTTGGCCATCCGAATATCCTTTCAGGTTGGAACATTTCCACAAGTATTAATAACATAGTTCAGTAAAAAAGGCCACAACTTCTAGAAGGTCGTGGCCTGGCGAAATGTCGAGGCACCGTGAGATTTCATGAGAACCGGTTAACCTACACTAGAGGATTCTCTGCTCCTGAGGAGTGTTGGCAAATTGGCCTATTTTTCACTGACCTCAGAATGCCTGACAGTCCACCACAAATGTGTGGCGGGTGCGAACTTCTCACGACCTCAGTAAATCCAGTTAAATTATAGCATTATTTAGCAACTACCACAGCCTCATCAAAAGCAACAGAAAGAAGCTTGGATACTCCACCTGTACCCATAGTTACACCGTAAAGTACCCCGGCACGGGACATTGTTTCTCTATTGTGAGTAATTAGGATAAGTTGAGAGTGTTTTGAAAGGTTCTCAATCATATCTCCATATTTTTTAGAATTAGCTTCATCAAGAGCCGCATCTGTCTCATCAAGAATGATAAACGGAGGTGGTTTAACCTGCGACATAGCAAACAGTAGCGCAATTGAAGTAAGGGCCCTTTCTCCACCAGAGAGCATCATTAGCCCTTTTACTTTCTTTCTTGGAAGTGAAACAGAAATATCAATCCCCTCTTCCACTTCCTCTTCTATCTCTTCCTCAGAGAATATGTCTAAATCACTTTTCTTTCTTTTTTGTGCTTCTACAACAGACAGAGAAGCATTTCCACCACCAAACATTAAAGAAAAGAAGTTCTGAAACTCTGTATTAATCTTCCTTATTCCATCCTTAAATTCTGTATCTAGTTGGTTTCTTAGATCAACTATTAAGTCCTTTAGGGAACTCGATGTCTTCTCTAAATCCTCCAGTTCTTTTATCAAAAACTCTTCCCTCTCAGCTACTTCTTTGTATTCCTTAACAACATCATCAGAAGATCCCCCCATATCTTCTAGTCTAATCTTCATCTTCTCAAGTTCCTTTCTCCTAGATTCCTGCTTTTCTCTACTTTCTTCTCCTTCTATTTGAAAAATTTTGAATGAAGTTATCTTAGATCCAATGAGCACCATACCCTCCTTTAGTTCTTCATCAAAATTATTCTTGTCCTTTAGATATATAATTTCTCTGTTTTTTATATCATTCAAAATACTCTGAACTTCATTCCTTTCAGCCCTAATCCTAAATACAGCAGTCTCAGCACTTCTCTCACTATCCTTTTCTGCTTCTATTTCTTTCTGTATCTTTTCGTATTTAGAATTTATACTATTACTTTTTATATCTACTTCTTCTATCTGTTTCTCTATGTCACCCTTTTCTCCTTCTAGCTTGTTAACATCAGACCTGGCCTCCTTCAATAGATCACTTTCTGTATTTTGATATCTTGAAATAAAGGTTTTTATAGACTCTCTTACCTTTAACAACACACCCCTGACCACAGAGAAGTCTTCTTCTATACTAATTGAATCTAGATCCTTCTCTACCTGAAGAGAAAGGTTCTTTACCTCATCAAATGGAATTGGTTGATTGGAAGAAAATTGTTCTTCCTGTCTCTGGATAAGTCTTTTTTGACTTTGAATTTCCCCCTCAACTCTTCCAAGTTCTCTAGTTAGAGAATCTTTCTCACCCCGAACCATCTGAATCTCTTTTTCAAGGGAAAGCAACTCCTCACTTTTTTCATCCTTTTCCTTAGAAGATTCTAACTTTTCATTTGCATCTTTTAGTTCCTTTTCTAATCTTTCTAATTTCTCTTTTGGATCTTTACCCTCTTTCTCTAGTGCATCTTTTTCTTTTTCCAAGTACACATATTCTCTTTTTAGATATTCACCATACAGAGCCTCAAGCTGTCTTTTTAGCTCTTCTGCCTTTTCAATCTTCTCAATCTGCTTCTTCAAGAATTTCAAATGTGGAGCAATTTCTTTTCTAAGCAATCCGACCTCTCTAATATTATCTTCAGTTTTTTCCAACTTCTTATTGCTCTCAGCTAACTTATACTGATATACCCTAAGACCCAGGGCATCTTCAATCATTGATTTTCTTTCTTTGATGTTGGCAGAAAGAATTCTGTCAGCCTCACCTTGTGAAATAATATGGTGACCAGTTGATCCAATATTTGCCTTAGAGAGTAGTTCTGAAACATCCTTTAATCTAACAGAACTACCATTGATCCAGTACTCATTGTTCCCATCTCTATGTACTGTTCTTTCAATAGAAACTTCATCAAAGTCTATATCTAGAAACCTCTTACTGTTATCAAAAACAATCTTTACAGAGGCCTTAGACATGCGGAGGACATCGCCTGACCCATTGAAAATCAAGTCTTCCCCTCTCTTTCCTCTCATTGATTTTATTGACTGCTCTCCTAAGACAAATCTGAAAGACTCAGCCACATTTGATTTACCAGAACCATTAGGTCCGACGATAGCAGTGACCTTTGTATTGAAATCAAGCTCTGCTTTTTTGGCAAAAGACTTGAATCCTGATATTTCTAAAGATTTTAGATGCATTTCATTATTTTATCATCTCATTGACTTTCAATGAATAGTGAGTAATCTTGTTAATAGAAACACTTTTTATGGAGAAAACTTATGTTCACAATCACAATCAGTGGTGACCTCTCTTCTGGCGTTATTGATGTCACAGATGCAGTTATTGACTCGACACTTCAGGAAGATATCAATGAAAATAGCTTTGATTTCAGTGATAATCATTTCGAGATCGGACCTGATATGATTGTTGAGGGGCCCGAAAATTCTCACCTCATTCCTGGGGGTGAAGCAAGGATCAGCGGCGACATGATTATCTCAAATGGGAATGAAGTTCTTACAATTGACCCGTTGGGATAACAGCCTCCTCCATGAAAACAAAACAACTCCACTGGAGTTGTTTTTTATATTTTTTGTTAAGCTCAAACAAACCACTCTGTTTGTAAAAAATCACAAATATTCTCAATTTATTATTTTTCTGGATTCGGTGGTAGACAACCTTAATCATCTACTAATATTCACCTAGTACCAATGTATATTATATCAAAAGAAAACCCCCTCACCTTTCGGTTCGGGGGCAAAGTTCAAAGTATCTAAGAACAAGAACTAAGTGTCCAAGTCCAAAGTACTAACTTGCGAGACAGGCAGACGGGTTATCGGCGCGCCAATCACCGTCGAGCCAGTAGTAATTCCAGCTCCATGCATCGTCGTTCCAGTACAAAAACCTGACATAGAGGTAGCCACCAGAGTCGCAGTAGACGGTTCCCCAGAAGAAGATAGATTTACCCTTCCATGAGTCGGGGATCAGTTCGGGGTTTTCTCGAAGATAGTCCAGGATTGTGGCATTAAGAACCATTTTTCCTTTGAGTCTCTCTCGGAGCTTGTGGCCCCCAACAGTTCCTTTCTCTTGCTCAGGATCGAGATAAAGAGTTACCATTCTTCCATTGAGGTAGAGTTCTCCGTCACTTCTTTTTTCGAGGGTGACAGTACCGAGACTCTTGTCGTGCTCTTCGATACTCCAATTGTTGGGGGTATAAGGGTCATCAGCCGTATTGAGAGAATGAGTAACAACCACCGACCCTTTCGGGGAAAGTCCGAGGACATGTCGAAAAATTGCTCGGTCCACATTTTCAAGATTCCCTGCCCGAACTGCTTCGAGAAAATCTGAATCAACCCCAGAGCGATGAAGCAGGGTCAACTGCTTCTCACAAACACCCTGTTCTTTGATACGCCTTAGGTGGTGTCCCAAGACAGTCAAAGAGATTCCCGTCTCATCAGCCGCACTCAGGAATACAGTCACATCCGAAACATTGAGAGTTGCCATTGCAAGTTCTCCTTTTGTTGGCAAAGCCCTACTAGGTATTGCCTGTGTCAATTTGAGGCAAGGACAATCCTCACCTTTCTGTTTTATATTATATAATATATGGTTGTGGTGTCAATCCCACCCTTTCCTCACCAAACCATTTAAGGCAGCATCCTGCTCAGCAGATTGTTTAGAATTTCCATTACCTTCTGCCACCTTTTCATTATTCAAATAAACTCCAACGGTAAACTTCTTATCATGGTCAGGACCAGTCTCTCTGACTGTTTTATACATTGGTGTAATACCAGTAGCTTCTTGTGCTTTTTCTTGGAACTTACTCTTAGAGTCAATCCAGGTTCCTTTCTCTACAATCTCATCAATGTAGTGAGAAATGTTTGTTACTATAAAATCACGTGCATCATCGTATCCTGAATCAAGGTATATTGCCCCAATTAATGACTCAACTGTATTAGCTAAAATATGCTCTCTGGCCTTACCAGTATCTTTGGCTTCACCCTTTGAAAGAAGAAGATATTCATTCATAGAAAGATCAAGGGCCACCTGTGAGAGTGACTGAGTATTTACTAGAGCTGCCCTGTACAGGGTAAGTTCTCCTTCTGTTGAATCAGGGTACTTATGAAAAAGATAGTCTGTGATAACAAGTTCAAGTACAGCATCTCCTAGGAACTCTAATCTTTCATTATGCTCACCCTGTCCTTTGTTCTCATTAATAAAAGAGCGGTGCGTGAAAGCTCGTTTCAATAGTTCTTTATTAGAAAACTTTAGGTTAGTTTTCTTCTCAAATACACCAAAATCTATATTCATATTATGACTTCACCAAGGTTTTGACTGCTTTGGTTACTAGAGGAAGGATATCGTCATAAAAATTTAAGTCAAGTATATCAGCTAGCTTGAACCACTTTGCATCATCAAGTCCACCAGATGATCCTAGTGTAATGTCATCAAATGAAGATTCTGCTAAAAAGTAGGTTACCTGCTTTTTTATCTTTCCTTTTTCTGGGTCATAGGCAATATATCCATTTTGACCAATTTGCTCTTGTATTTTTATATCAAGTCCCAACTCTTCCTTTATCTCTCTAATTGTTCCCTGCTCCAAATCCTCTCCTTCTTCAATTCTACCCTTTGAAAGAGTCCAATGACCAAAGACGTCATGAACTAGTGCTAGATACACATCTTTTCCTTTTCTAGCAAACACAACAGCTCCGCCGAGGTTTTCCACTGGCACCTGATCATCCGGAAGATCTTCATTCTTAATCTTATTTTTCTTCTTCCTTTTAGATTGATCTTCCTTACCGGGCTCTCCCAACTCTTTATAAACTGCACCCAAAACCCCATTTGCAAACTTTCCACTAGCATCTCCTCCATATGTCTTGGCAAGCTCAATAGATTCATTTATTGCAACCTTAGGTGGCACTTCTTCTCTGTCACCAAAAAGAAGCTCAAATAGCCCAATACGAAGAACATTCCTATCAACCATTGATATCTTATCAATTGGCCACTCTGGAGCTGCCTTTTCTATAATATTATCTAGTTCTTTCCTTTTCTCTAGAACACCTGAAAGGAGGTTCTCCATAAATGAAAAATCCCGCGAGTTTTCTGACATTTCATCTGCGTTTCTTTTCAAAGCAGTTAATGCCTCCTTCTGCGAGATTGACTTAAAGTCCCACTCAAAGAGTGTTTGAAGAACAATTGAACGTGACAGGTGTCTGTTTGCCATATTTAGCTGTGCTTAGTATAGCACAACTAAATTATTTGTCACCTTCTTTTTCCTCTTTACCTAGTTCCCGCTCCTTTTTCTTTCGGCGGTCTTCTTTTTTAGCGATTTGGGCTTTAGCATCAAATACTTCTCTTCCTCTGTATGTTCCAGTAATAGCAGAAGCTCTATGCCTCAAATGAGAAACACCATTCTCATTTTTTGTGAGAGATGGTTTTTCCATCTTGTGGTGTGAGCGACGGTTTTTGGTGTGCGCTCTGGTATGTCTCATTCTTACTACCATATGAATAGAGATAATATACTAAATATATAAAAATGCAAGAGAAAAGGCCGGAGTAGTTAACTCCGGCCTATATGGTTTTTGTGCTTATTATGCCGTAACACACATAAGTGCCATAGCTGCATCCCTGTCTTGCTGTGAGATGATCTCAGCAGCCTTGCGCAGCGGGATGAGGTGCGAATGGAAGATCTGATCGGGTCCGCCTTCCCTGACAAGTTCACTGGCCTTGATCCACCTGGGCGGAGAAAGTTCTTCGTCCCCATCCCTCATTGGAATTGTCCTCAAGGTATGAGTGTAAGTACCTTCGACCTCGTGATCGTAAACAAACCAGTACTGTATGTGGTCAGGGCCCTTGGGGATCTCGAACACATGATCAGCAGAACGAGAAAGGATAATACCAAGTTCCTCAGCAATTTCACGCACTAAGGTGGCCAAGGGAGCCTCCTCTGGACATTCGCTGTTCGTCCCACCGGCAAACTTGATTGCACACCTTCCTCTGTGCAAATACTCGATAACCAAGAACTCGACGTCAGAACTATCGAGAGGAGTCCTATAGAGAATGGCTCCGCAGAAATGGGTGGTTTGTGACACTTTGTGCCCCTTTCATCAAAAGAACAGTTATTTGTGATTCTTACGCTACGTATAACAATAGCAGTTTATATCTTCTTTGTCAACTCTCTGGTAAAACTCCTTCTGTGCTCCTTACAAAGGCCATACTTCTTTATAGCTTTTCTGTGAGACAGGGTCCCATACCCCTTATGTATCTCAAAACCATATCTGGGGTACCTCTCTGCCCTTTTTGTCATAAGTCTATCTCTATGAACCTTGGCAAAGACTGAAGCAGTAGCAATTAACTTATTCTTACTATCCCCTCCTATTATTGTTTTCTGGTTTACATACTCTTTTGGGGCCTTGAGGGATCCGTCTAAGAATATCTTTGATTTTGGATCTATGTTTAGTTTTTTCAAAACTATTCTAACAGCCTTCTTTATTGCCTTAGATATTCCAAACCTATCTATTTCTCTTGAGGAAATAGAACAAACTGCCTTTTCCATCTTTATCCCCTTTACTACCTCTTCCCTTTGTCTAGAAGATAGCTTTTTTGAATCTTTGAAATTCTTTAGAAAAGAAATGTCTCTTTTGACTGGTACTGCAACAGCACAAATAGTTACAGGACCTGCAAGCGGTCCCCTACCAACCTCATCAACACCAACAATTCTCTTTTTCATATAAATATATTATCAAAAAGACCTTGCTGGGTAAGACTCTTTTCATTTGGTATAGAAGTGTTTTTCTAAAGCTTCACTTGAGATAAATCTACTTGCTTGATTAAAAATAGCCTTAACAGTTCCTTTGTCTATATTTTTATGATTAGGAATAGTCAAGACCTGTCTTTGAAAACTGGTTTGTCTTGCAAATTTAATATGACTTCCCTTTTGAGAAATCGCTTCAAATCCAAAGGACTCGAGTATTTTTGTAATTTCCTTAGAACCCAGAGACTTGAGCTTAGGCATGCTGAGATAATTCGTAGCTCACCAAAATAGATGGTTTTTGAGAATAATCCAGCTCTGAAATATTCTCTCCCTCTAAATGAATGGCAACAGCCTCTTCAATGTTCTTTACCAACTGATCAAGATCATCTGCTTGTGTAACGATAGCCAAATCCACACCTTCTGCAATGTAGGCCTTTTCTCCTTTATACACTTTAAACTGGGCAATCGTTTTCATATATACAAATTATATATATTTTTGTATAAAAATCAACTCATAGGAAGCATGCTACTTGTAGTATAATTCCAACAATGTCCGATTTTACCCACCTACATACTCATAGCCACTATTCCCTACTGAATGCTCTACCTAAGATAAAAGAGTTGGTGTCTGAGGCGAAAAAACAGGAAATGAAAGCACTAGCCCTGACTGACAACTGTAACCTGTACGGTGCCATTGAGTTCTATCAAAAGTGTCTAGATGAAGAGATAAAACCAATAATTGGTATCGATGCATATCTTTCACTTAGGTCTATGGAGGATAAGCAAGCTGGAGTAGATAAAGGGTGGAACAGATTAATTCTTCTGGCAAAAAATATAGATGGCTACAGAAATATTATAAAGCTAGTAACTGAAGCTCACCTTCGTGGATTCTACTACAAACCAAGAATAGATAAAGAAACTTTAGAGAAATATTCGAAAGACATTGTATGTATTTCACCATCTTTTAGTGGAGACATTGTATCTGCCATAAAAAACCATGATACCGATAAGGCTAGGGATTTACTAAATTGGTACAAAAATATCTTCAAGGATGACTTTTATATAGAGATAACTCACCACCCTGAAATAGCAGGACATGAAGACTCAATGAAAGACCTTATCTCTTTTGCTAAAGAGAATGCTATAAAAATTGTCGCAGCCCATGATGTGTACTATATAAACCCAGAGGATAGAGCCGCTAGAGAAACTCTTCTTTCTGTACAAAACAATAATCCCAAAAGTAGCTTTGATGATGAAGAGGAAGATTTCTCTTTTATTACAAAAAAGAAAGCCGCTGAGCTATTTAGGGAAACTCCTGAAGCGTTAGAGAGTATAGGAGAAATAGTTGATAAATGTAATCTGGAAATAACCCTAGGACAAGAAGCTTGGAAATTTCCAGACTACATTATTGAAAGTGGACTAACACATGATGAGGAACTAAAAAAACTAGCCTATGAAGGACTTTCAAGGAGAGGAATGGAACTTAATGAGAAAGTAGAGAAAAGAGTTGAATATGAACTTGAGGTTATAAAAAACAAAGGTTACTCCAAATACTTCCTAGTTGTAGCAGACCTTCTAAAATTTGCTAAAGAAAATCATATCCTTTCAAACACCAGAGGATCAGCTGCAGGATCTTTAGTCTCATACCTTATTGGTATTACCATCGTTGACCCAATTGCTCTCAACCTTCCCTTTGAGAGATTCCTTAACCCAGACAGACCATCAGCCCCAGATATTGATATGGACTTTGCCGATGATAAGAGAGATGAGGTTATCGAATATGCAAGAAGAAAGTACGGAAAAGACCATGTGGCTCAAATTGGAACATTCGGTACCATGCTTGCCCGAGGTTCAGTTAGAGATACCGCAAGAGCACTAGGCTACTCATATAATAGTGGTGACAGGATTGCTAAACTCATTCCTATGGGAGCCCAAGGGTTCCCAATGACGATAGATAGAGCACTTGATGAAGTACCTGAGCTAAAGGATCTCTATAAAAAAGATGAGGAGGTAAAGACAATTATAGACATGGCCAGAAAGATTGAAGGATGTGCTAGACACATTGGAGTCCATGCTGCTGGTGTTGTTATATCCCCAAGACCACTAACAGAAGATGTACCTGTACAGTTTGATCCTAAAGGTTCAGAGAAGCTAATCACGCAATATGACATGCATGCGGTTGGAGAAGATGGGGTTGGTCTTTTGAAGTTTGATTTCCTTGGACTAAAAAACCTAACCATAATGGGAAATACCATAAAACTAGCTAGAAAAGTCTTTGGAGAAGAAATAGACGTTGATAAGATTTCCCTTGATGATAAAAAGACATATGAAATGTTGGCCCGAGGAGAAACAGCAGCCACATTCCAGCTAAATGGTTCTGGTATGACCAGGTTCCTTAAAGAACTAAAACCTACAACAATCCATGATATAAATGCTATGGTTGCTCTATATCGTCCTGGACCGCTTGACTTCATTCCAAACTATATTGATAGAAAACACAATCCTCATAAGATTAAGTACCTAGATCCAAGACTGGAACATATACTTGATCAATCCTACGGAGTCATTACCTACCAAGATGATGTTATGATGATCGCTATTGAACTTGGAGGATATAGCTGGATCGAAGCTGACAAGCTCCGAAAAGCTATGGGTAAGAAGATTCCAGAACTCATGGCAGAACAAAAAGATAAGTTCTTTAAAGGATGTAAAGAAGTTGGAAAGCTTGAGGAGAAAAAGATTCAACAGCTGTGGGACCAGATTGAGACTTTTGCTGCATATGGATTTAATAAATGTATAACTGGAGATACGTTAATTAATGATGCTGAAACTGGTAAACCAATAAAAGTTTCAGACTTATATAAGGGTAACAAGAGAATAAAAGTAGAATCTCTGGATAAAAGTCTGAACTTGGTAAAAGCACCCATTTCTACTGTGATGGAAAATGGGAAAAAGAATGTTTATCTTCTTCAGACACGAAGCGGAAGAGAGATTGAAACCACAGATAATCACCCGTTTTATACATTTGATGGTTGGAAGGAGTTAAGAGATATAAAATTAGAAGAAAAAATAGCAACAAAAAAAGAATCTTCATTATACTGGGACGAAGTAGTATCAATAACACCACAAGGTAAGAAGATGACGTATGATATTACAGTACCTGACTATCATAACTTTGTAGCTAATAACATAATTGTCCACAATTCACATGCTGCCAGCTATGGTCGTATTGCCTACCTTACCTCGTATCTCAAAGCAAACTATCCAGTTCTTTATATGACATCAGTCCTTACCGCTGACCAGGGTGACGTGGATAAAGTTGCTGAAATGATAGGTGAATGTAAAAGAATGGACATAGAAGTTCTTCCCCCTAACATAAATGAATCGTTTGAAGATTTTGCAACAGTAGGAAAAGAAAGAAAAATTCGTTTTGGTCTTACCACCATCAAAAATTTTGGAGAAGGTATCGCTCATACAATCATTGAAGAAAGAAAAGCCAATGGAAAATTTAACTCTATTTCTGATTTCTTGAATAGAATAAGAGATAGAAACTTAAACAAGAAATCACTAGAGGCTCTAATAAAATGTGGTGCCTTAGATGAATTTGGAGAAAGAGGTTCAATGCTAGAAAGTTTAGAAAAACTACTTGAATACAATAAAGAATTACAGAAGACATCGAGTGATCAAGATTCACTCTTTGGAGCTACAGATATATCAGAAGATAATTTAGTTTTAGAAAAAACTGACCCAGCCACTATGGAAGATAAGTTGTCTTGGGAAAAAGAATTGCTTGGTCTATATATCTCAGGGCACCCGCTAGATAAATACAAAGAAAAGTTAGAGAAAAATGGTGGAGCCTCAATTGAAAGAGTATTTAAGGCACCAACTAATACAACTGTAATATGTGCCGGATTAATTACAAACATTAGAGAAATATTTACTAAGAAAGGAGACAAAATGGCCTTCATTACTCTTTCAGATTATAACGGAGGAATAGAGGCAGTTGCTTTTCCAAAAGCCATGGAAGAATACGGAAATATTCTACAGAGTGAGAAATGTGTTGTGGTTAAAGGTAAAGTAAATGAAAGAAACGGGGAGAAGAGTATTTTGATTGATAAGGTTAAGGAGTTGGTATAGAAAAAGAGCCCCCACAGAATGTGGAGGCTCGAGGATCCAAAGTTCAGAGGTCTACTTAGAGACGCCAGCAAACCGGAAAAAACGATCCCACTGGTCGTCGCTACAAAAGACGCGTACGCTCCGATCGAGACTCCAGCGATAGAAGCTGGCGTGGAAAGCTGCACCGCCCTTGCCAAGTCCCCACTGGCAAGCCACGGGACGCTCGTCGGCGAATGTCGGATTGACCTCCATGTACTTACAGAGAGCAATTGGATCAGCCCTGAGACCACGACGCTTGTACTCGGCGTCGAGCTCGTTGGTGGAGGGGTTATAGTCGAGCTCGAAGAACTTCAGCTCTACGTTTTCACCACCACCACGAGGCATCGAGTCCACAACCGACTGGGTCGTGTACTGCTTCCGTCCGGTGGCGTCGAGTGCATCTTGTGGACTCTGAGTTCGATTCACACCCGTGACGTTGCAGATAGATATGGCGTTCATCATCTCAACAAGCTTTCGAAAAGGGTCAAAGAGTACCATTCCGAGGTTGTCGGTCCCGAGGACGTACTGAACGGCTTCGGATCCGAGCTCATCGCGATGCTTTCGCACCGCATCACGAAACTTGCCTACCAAATCTTCGATCTGGCCGTCGGTCATGGGCTTCTGCTTGGATGTAGTCATGGTCTTGGCCATGGTATCATCCTCCTTATGCTAAATTGTCCGAATCACTCGGAACCAGTGACTTGTCTCACCTTGAGACTAGTATTTTAGGAACTACAAACTCCCAAAATACTAATCTCAAAGACTTTGTATATAAAGAACAAATTACACTACTATTATATCAAATAGTCAATGTTTGTTGTACATATAATAAGAGTTGTTGACACTTCATAGTCAACAAAGGTTCCTTCACAAAAGGAAAGATGCGGTAAAATTTGGAATGATTAGAAGCCAAA
>JALEGR010000031.1 GCA_022763265.1 Minisyncoccota bacterium
CCATTTGTTATGTCCCGCCATGTTTCTATAAGTTTAAATGTTTAATTGCTCTCTGTGTCACCTTTCTTCCTCTTGGGGTGCGTTCCAGAAAACCTATCTGGATTAAGTAAGGTTCATTGAAGTCTTCCACGGTTCCTTCATCCTCTGAAAGGGAGGTGGCAAGAGTGTTTAATCCAACAGGTCCACCATTATACTTTTCTATAAGGGTTTTTAACAGTTGTATATCTGATCCGGAAAGACCAATTGAATCTACTCCCATAAGATCTAGTGCTTCTGTAACCATTTCTTTTGTCACGGTATCTTTTTTATTAACTTGAGTATAGTCTCTGGATCTCTTTAGTAGCTGATTAGCTGTTCTTGGAGTAAACCTACTTCTTCTGGCAATCTCTGTCATGGCTTCCTTGTCTATCTTTACCCCTAAAACCTTTGCTGATCTCTCTATTATTTTCTCAATTTCTTCTTCTGTATAAAACTCCATTTTATAAACCCCGCCAGAGAAACGTGATCGAAGAGGGGATGATAGTAGGGCTACTCTTGTGGTAGCACCGATTAGGGTAAAGGCCGGTAGATCTAATTGTATAGTTCTGGCAGATGGTCCTTTTCCAATAATGATATCAAGAACGCCTGACTCCATGGCAGGGTACAAAAGCTCCTCTACTGCCTTATTTAGTCTGTGGATCTCGTCGATAAAGAGGATATCTCCTTCTGAAAGGTTTGTTAGAACAGAGGCTAGATCTCCTACTTTTTCAATGGCAGGTCCTGAGGTGGCTTTCATTTGAGCACTTAGCTCGTGAGATATTAAATGGGCCAAAGTGGTCTTTCCAAGGCCAGGCGGACCGTAAAAAAGGACATGTTCAGGGGAGTGAGACCGCTCCGTAGCTGCTGTAAGTAAAATATGTAGGTTTTTCTTGATATTTTCCTGTCCAACGTAGTCATTCCAGGCTGTTGGACGCAGTGTTTTATCAAGAAATTGACTTGAAGAACCTGCTGTGATATCTTTTTCTTTCGTTTCCATATTACAGACTTTATTTTATCACACCACACCATAGGGTTGACAAATGTTTTATATGTGATAAGATATGGGTTACTTCAATAGAAGAAGGTTGATCTTTATATCCAAGGCACAAACCTCTACGCAACGAGATCTCTGATCTGTTAACATCTTTTCGAGGAAAATTTGGTGCATCATCTTGTATGATGTTGCGAAATTTCTCCTTAGAAATTCTGTTTAACTTTTAATATCGCTTATTGAAAGTGTTACGTAGAGGTTTGTGCTTTTGATTTATCTCTACTTAGCTAAATTATTCACAATCTAGTTTGATAAGCAAGTGTTTAAGTCGTTATGACACAGTTTGCGGTAGGAGACAATGAAAATAGACCTACCTTACCTTCTTAGGGTTTCAAATTTCTATAAATATATAATAAAACTAGTATCTAATATATAAAAGGTGTCAACCTTCATAGATCGGGGGCTACCTCCATGGCAAGCATGGAGGCTTGTACGCCCCCTCATCTGTTATCTTTCCTCGGATTGCTCCTTTATGTATCTATCTATCTTTGCTTTAGTTAGACCCTCACCAACGCTTCTTGCAAAGTATCCGCGTACCCATATTTCTCCACCCCAGTAGTATTGTTTGAGCCATGGGAACTCTTCGAACAGAAGCTTGGTGGAGATACTTTTCAATATTTGAACTATTCTAGAAGGAGCAATCCTTGGTGGGGCGCTTGCCATCATATGTACGTGGTCAGAGAGTACTTCAATCTCTTCGATCTCGATATCGTGATGGAGAGCAGTTGCTCGTAGTATCTCTTTTACTCTGTTCTTGGTATCTTTGTCTTTCCATATCTTCTTTCTGTATTTGGTTCCCCATACTAGGTGGTACCACAGACTATATCTAGCATGACTGGTTTTTCTAATGTCTCCCATGTATGTAATCATACAGGGTATCGCAACTGCTCTCTAGTCGAGTCTCCCTCTGAGCCCCCCGTGCCAAGCACGGGGGCTTGGCGGGAGGGTGTCAATTTTATTCTTCCAAATCTATAACTCTTCTTACCTCCTCAAGAGAAGTAGTACCTTTTAGTACTTTTATAATTCCATCTTGTTTCATATTTAAAATACCTTGTTCTTTAGAAGCTTCCCAAATTTCTCTCTCACTCGGATTTCTTTGAACAGTTTCTTCTATATTAGAATCAGCTAGAATACCTTCAAAGAGTCCAACCCTACCTTTGTAACCAGTAGACTCTTCTGTGATGTTCGGCACCCACATTTTTTCTGTTTGAATGTCAGATAGAATACTTTTGTCATGAATACTATCTAGTATTTTAAGGACTATTTCCCTGTCTTGTCCCTCTAGAGGGACCTCTTTCATATAATTTTTATCCAGCTTTCTTACCAATCTCTGGGCAAGGGCAATGTTTAGGGCAGAAGATATAACTTTAGAGTTAACACCAAGATCAATTAGTCTTGGGAAAGTGCCAGCAGCATTATTAGTGTGAAGGGTAGAGAAGACCAAGTGACCTGTCAGAGCCGCATTCACTGCTACTTCTGCCGTGTCTCTATCTCTAATTTCACCAACCATAATTACGTCAGGATCTTGTCTAAGGGCAGCACGAAGTCCTGAAAGGAAGGTGTAACCCTGTTTTTCATTTGTTTGTGTCTGAACAATGCCATCAAGGTGGTATTCAATAGGGTTTTCAATAGTTAGTATTTTTGTCTCTGTTGAATATATCTTTTTTAAAAAAGCATAAAGGGTGGTTGTCTTTCCTGAACCAGTTGGTCCAGTTGTCAGGATCATTCCATTGGGTTTCTTTATTTCCTTTTCAAGAATCTTGAATAGATGGTCATTTATTCCCAATTCTTCAAGTGGTACAGATATTGCGTCGGGGTTTAGGACCCTAAGAACTATAGACTCGTTATATGCTCCTGGAAGTATGGAGGTACGTATTTCAATCTCTGTTTCTGATAACTTTATAGTGAATCTTCCATCCTGTGAGTTCTGCTTTATGTTTAATTTTAGTCCAGAAAGTAACTTTATTCTTGAAAGGAGCAGGTTGTGGGTATCGTGGTCAATGTTTGCAACAGTTGTGAGTACGCCATCTAGCCTGTATCGTAGTCTAACCTGCTCTTCTTCTGGTTCTAGGTGTATGTCAGATGCCTTTAGAGAAAGAGCACCAGCGATTACTATTTCTAATATTTTAGAGATGCGGTACCTTTTCTCCATTCGAAGAACCTCTTCAATAGAACCTTTTATATCTTTCAGATTATGTTTCTTCTCTAGAAACTTCTGTATCTCCTCATCTGAAATGTCCAAGGACCCACCCTTTGTTTCAAAAGATCCGGATAGTTCATCATATCTATCCCAGACCTTCTTAAGACTTTGGGTGGAGGCTAGAAATACAATGGGTTCATATCCCTTTTCACGTAGCTTGTCTAATAGCTCAATAGTTTTTGGATAGTTAGGAGAAGCTACAGCAACCTGGACTTTTCTGTCTACTTTATTAAAAGGACCAACTTTGGCATCTGTTGCCACTTCTTTATTCAAAACTCGAAGGGCCTCCTGGTTTATGGGTACGGGAGATAGGTCTATGTATGGAATATTATATTTTTCTGAGAGCTTTTGCACTAAATCTTCCTCTTCTTTTGAAAGAAGTTCAGATAAATTCTTTTTCTCTTTTTCTTCGTCAAAGACAACCATTTGTTTAATAATATCATTTAAACAAAAACCCCACCAAGTGTGACCTTGGTAGGGTTGTGGGGTGGGCGGACAGTTTATTCACTGTCCTCTTTTTCCTTCAGGCGTTTCTCCATTTCCTGCTCCGCGGCTTTGGCCTCGAGAAGCTTGATCCGGACTTTCGCAGCGCGGAGTTCTTCCTCGAGCTTCTCCGCTTCGGTTTTGGCCGGCCGCCTGTAGCGCTGGTTTCGGATGGCTTCCATCCGAGCCTGATGAGCTTCCTCTGCCTGCCTCATGCGCATTTCATGCATTTGTGCGGCCTGCATGGCCTGCATTTTGGCGGAAAGCTTGACATGCTCGAGCTCGGTTTTGTCCTCCCAGGCCTGTTTGCGCAAGGCATCGTGACGGCGTCGAGCTTCGTCTTTCGCACGCTGTTCGCGTGAAGCGAGCTTATATTGGCCGGCTGCTTTGGCGCCTTTGAAGATGACGGCACCGATACGAGCATAATCCTCGAGTTTGTTGTCACCAGCTTGTGCCGGGACAACCAGGGTGAAGGTGATAAGGAACATTAAGATGATTTTTCGCATGGCGAAAATCCTTTCCAAAAACGGGGTTATCTGATCTTTACATATTATATCATATCTAAGATTCTTGTCAAATACCTATACATGCTACAATGTTTTCTATGAACCCAAAGACTCTTATATCCTCACTCCAAAAGAAAGACAGGGCTGTAGTTATAGGTCTTTTTGGGAACTTGGGGGCAGGGAAAACTACTTTTACAAAAGGTGTTGCTAAGGAGTTAGGGATTACAGAGGAGGTAACTAGTCCTACTTTTGTTATACAGAAGACATATGATATACCAATTGGAGACTTTGAGAGATTAGTACACATTGATGCCTATAGGTTAGAGAGTGGTGAAGACTTAAAAAAGATTGGTTTTTTAGAAACACTAAAAGATCCAGAAAATCTAATCTTTATCGAATGGCCTGAGAATGTTATGGATATATTACCTAAAGAGATACAAGAGCTACATTTCCAATTTGATGGAGAAGATAGAAAAATTTCATATGGCAAATAAAAAGAAAAAACTAATACTTCTTGATGCATACGCCATAATTCACCGTGCATACCATGCACTACCTGATTTTTCTTCTTCAAGAACAGGGGAGCCAACTGGAGCACTGTATGGTCTAACTGCCATGCTTATCAAAATTGCTACTGATTTAAAACCAGACTACATAGTGGCTTGTTTTGATTTACAAGGTGCAACGTATAGACATGAAGTCTTTGAAGATTATAAAGCAAACAGAAAAGAAAAAGATGAAGATCTTTCAAAACAAATCGATAGGTCAAGAGATCTTTTTAGTGCTTTCAATATACCAATATACGAGAAAGAAGGTTTTGAGGCAGACGACATTCTGGGAACAATTGTTGAGCAGGTAAAAAATGAAAAAGATATTGAAGTTATCATTGCTTCAGGTGACATGGATACTATGCAGCTCGTTTCTGGTAAGAAAGTAAAGGTGTTTACCTTAAGAAAAGGGTTGAATGATACTGTTATGTATGATGAATCTGCTGTAAAAGAAAGATTCGGTTTCGGACCAGAGCTTATCCCTGATTACAAAGCTTTCAGAGGAGATCCGTCTGATAACATTCCAGGCATAGCTGGGATTGGAGAAAAGACTGCTACTGAAGTAATTACAAAATTTGGTTCTCTTGAGAACGTATATAAGAATAAAAAGAAACTGGAAGAGAAGGGTATAAAGAAAAGAGTTGCAGGATTAATCATAGATCACGAAGAAGATGCAATCTTTTCCAAAATGCTGGCAACCATA
>JALEGR010000032.1 GCA_022763265.1 Minisyncoccota bacterium
CCCTTTTTGTGATGAAGATCTTCAACCTTTTCAAAGCTTTCTTTTTCTTCTACAACTATTTGACTAAATTCCTCTGTGTCTATTCCTTCTCTTTTGAGATTTTTTATTGAAGATAGAATTGATGTAACATAATACAAATTATCCCCAAAAGGTTTCAGTATATCCAACTTACCCCCCAAAACAATATCTTCAATTATCTTTATCTGCTCAACTTCTGTAATTGGGTCTGAGCCAATTATGTGAGGAAAATATTCTGGATAATCAGTGATAATATCATTGGCAAATGAATGGAATGTTGTGATTGAGACCCTATACGCCTCACTTCCAATCATCATAGAAAGCCTCTTTCTCATACTAGAAACCCCGGATTCGGTAAAGGTCAGGGCCAAGATATTCTCTGGATCTATCTGGGTATTTTTGAGGATATTAGCAATTCTAAGGGTCAGAATTTGGGTTTTTCCGGTTCCAGGGCCTGCAACTACCATAACCGGCCCCTCAATAGCCTCTACGGCCTCTTTTTGGGCCTTATTGAGCCTTTTATACTCCTCCTCAAAGGTCTTCATTGGCTAATTATATCAGCTATTTAGGTAAAATATAGCTAGATTTTGTATAAAAATTAAAATACTTGACATATATATTACAGATGCTACAGTACAAAAAGATTCAGATATGTGCCAAAAACCCACCATACACAAGGGAGACAAGACTATGCCTTATAAGTTTTTATTTGTAGCGATAGTTTTATTAGCCTTCTGGATAGTTCTTACAGAACCAGCAAACAAAACAGCTTCAGCTCCCCAGTCAAAACTGTTTATCGATGGTAAAGCTGATTAGCCAATGTGCTTACAGTAAGTCACCTGATCTAAAATCCTTGCAAATATAGCAGGGATTTTTATTACTTGTATAGTAAAAACATAAATGCTAACCTTTCTGAAGAACCATAAAAAGGAGAGCTGGTATGAAGGGTTTCCTAATACTGCTTCTACTTTCAACTGGACCCGCAGGTGGAGGTCTCCTCCTATTACCTGTCGGAAAGAAAGAGAAAAAAGTCGCAAAAGTTTTGGTCTTAATAGCTATAATCACTGCAACAGTACTGGCCTTAGCCATATGAAAGGACTCTGGCAATGATAAACTCAGCAATTGCAGTAACCGCACTAGCCGTACTCGCAGGAGCAGGGGCAAAGAGGATGCCCAAGGAACTCCTGTATCCTAAAAAGACTGCGCTGGGAATCTGTATTACCCTCTTTGCAGTTGCTTCCATCATGTTCCTTATCGGTATCATTCAGCAAACCCCGCACTAGTGCGGGGTTTTCTTTTAAAAGTAGTTTTTTAATCTATCAATCCTTTGATGCTGTCTAATCTTTTCATGAGCTTTAGCTTCAATCTGTCTAATACGCTCACGTGTAACTCCAAACTCTTTCCCTACCTCTTCAAGGGTATGAGTTATTCCGTCAACCAAACCATTTCTCATCTCTAGAATCTTTCTTTCCTTTGGAGGAAGGTCTCCTAGGATATCCGTAATCTGATCAGCAATAATTCTTCTTGAGGTATCTTGGTCAGGAGAAAGAATAGTATCATCTCCTATAAAATCACCGAATGTTGATTTTCCGTCCTCATCATCATCTTTAGTTGGGCTATCAAGAGATGCAGTGTTTTGATCAATCTTTTCTATTTGATAAATCTTATCAACATCCAGGTTCATCTCAACTGCAACCTCTTCTGGTAGAGGCTCTCTACCCAAGTCCTGGCTAAGTCTTCTGACAACCTGTTTGTATTTAGCAATAGTTTCAACCATGTGAACGGGTACCCTAATTGTCCTTGACTGATCTGCCAATGCTCTTGTAATGGCCTGCCTAATCCACCAAGTAGCATATGTAGAAAATTTGTACCCTTTTGTCCAATCAAACTTGTCTACCGCCTTAAAGAGTCCGAGGTTTCCTTCCTGAATTAGATCAAGTAACGTTAAATCAGGAGACCTACCTACGTATTTTTTAGCAATGGAAACAACCAAACGAAGGTTTGAACGAGCTAAGATATTCTTTGCCTCATCATCTCCGGCTTCAATCCTTTGAGCCAACTGTTTCTCTTCTGCAGCATTTATCAAAGGATATTGCCCAATTTCCTTTAGATACATTTGAATTGAATCATGTGCAGGCTCTCCTTTGTTATATGTATACTTTTTATTCTTCTCCTCTTCCACTTCACCCGAAAGAAGTCCACCTCCTTCTAAAACATCCACACCGGCTTCTCCAAATTGTTCATATATCTTATCCAAGAACAAAACATCATCCTCAATAGTTGGAAATTCTTTAAGTATCTGGTCGTATGTTATAAAACCTCTTTCCTTACCCAGAGTAAGAATTTTTTGCAGTTTCTTCTCTTGCTCTTTAGCTTTCTTTGAAATCTTACTTACAGACTTTTTCTTCTTTTTAGCAGGTGCTTTCTTTTTAGTTGTAGTTTTTTTCTTCTTAGTTGTAACCTTCTTCTTTTTAGTTGTAGTTTTTTTCTTTCTTGGACTCATATTATTTTTGCTCCTTCAATTGAATAATTTCTCTAGATAGCTTATCGAATTCTTTTATTGCCCCTTCGTCTTCTTTTTGTATTAGAGGTTTTAGTTCCTCTTTCTTTTTACTTAGTATATGGATCTTTAGGTTCTTAAATAGTTCCACTAGATCTTTTTTCAATATATCTTTTGTACCATAATATTTCTCAATTTCAAAGAGGACCTTGTTAAACTCCTGTGCACTTCTTTTTTTAATCCTCTCAAGAAGTTCTTCACCACCTGCTTCTTTTAGACCTTTTTCAAAATCTTTTATATCGATTAACGGATCTTTTAAACTATTTTGCCAATGATATATTGCAGATATTCTCTCCTCCGGACTTTCTTTGGAAAGATGAGACTCAGATTCTTTCTCGGGTTCTTTTTGATGTTCAATTTTTTTCAAATCTTCCCATATAGCATCTTCCCTAAAACCAGTTTCTTTTACAATTCTTGCTACAAAGTGTGATTTTTCAATATCACTTGAAAGCCAAGAGATGTAGGGTAAAACATTTTTACTAATCTCTTTTGCCAGATTTCTCTTATCTTTTACCTTCTCTAATAATTTATCAATGTAGAAATCTATTATATGTCTTGAATTCTTCAAAGCATCTCGCCATTTATCTATAGACTCATTTATTAGGTCTGCCGGATCTTTGCCATCAGGCAAAACCACCACCTTTACCTCCATGCCAGAAGAAAGTCCTAGCTTGGCAGTTCTATTAGCTGCCTTAAAGCCAGCCTCGTCAGAGTCAAAAGATATAATTATTCTATTTGATAACTGTTTTATTCTTCGTATATGAGATTCTGTAATAGCTGTTCCAGATGAAGCAATCGTATTGTCTATACCAGCTTGATGTGAAAGAACCAAATCCATCTGCCCCTCAACCAATACAGAGTAATCTTTTCTCCTAATAGAGGTCTTTGCCTTATGTAGCCCATATAGAATGTCTGATTTTTTAAAGAGCAAAGTATCTGGGCTATTCAAATACTTTGGCGCTTTATCGTTTGGATGAAGTATTCTTCCTGAGAAAGCCACAACTCTTCCTGAGGCATCAAAGATTGGAAACGTGATTCGGTCCCTAAATGTGTCATATCCTGTTTCTTTGATAAGTCCAGCCTTTTTTATTAGAGTCTCTGGAATCTTCTTAGAAAGAAGATATTCTTTGAGGACCCTCCAATCATTCGGAGAATATCCTAGAGACCACTCTTTGATAGTTTTTTCTGTAATACCTCTCCCTTTTAGATAATCAATGGATTCTTCGTTCAGATTACTCTGGTAAAACTCTTTGGCTAACTCCATTAGTTTGTACAGCCTATCTCTTTCATCCATCTTCTTGGGATCCTCATATTCGAGGATAATCCCTGCTCTTTCGGCTAGAATCTTCATAGCCCCTCTAAAATCAACCCCCTCCATCTCCTCAACAAAGGTAAATATATCCCCACCTTTGTTTGAAGAAAAACAATAGAAAAGCTGCCTTTCTGGAGAAACATAGAAAGATGGTGTTTTCTCGTTTGTGAATGGGGACTTAGCTTTATAGTTCCTTCCTGCCTTATCGAGTTTTACATATGATCCGATTACATCCACAATGTCGAGACGTTGCTTTATGCGCTCTACATTGGATGATGACATATTTTATTCTTCAATAATTTCCTCTTCGGCTAAAGATTCTTGTAGTTCTTCTACTTTTTTTTGTTTTTCTGACCCAGTAAACCCAGTTCCTGCTGGAATCAATCTTCCAAGGATAGTATTTTCCATCAAACCAACTAGTTCGTCTTTCTTTCCACGAACAGCAGCTGCAATCAAGACTCTGGTTGTGTGCTGGAATGAAGCAGCAGACAAGAAACTTTTTCTTGAAAGTGAACTCTCTGTAATACCCATAACAAGTGAGTCTGCCTTAGCTGGCATTAGTCCTTCTATCTTAGCAAGCTCATTTTCTCTTTCGAGTTCGTACGGTTCAACAATGTCATTTTCTGAAAGTCTGGTATCTCCAGAATCTTTAATCTTCAATCTTCCAAACATCTGTCTAACCACCACCTCAATATGCTTTCTTGATACAGATTCACCTTGCAGTTCATATGGCTTATTGATCTCGGCTAGAATGTAGTCAACTGTCTTTTCTTTTCCTCCATATTTGAATAGCTCATCGATATCAGCAGATCCATCTGTAAGCATCTGTCCTCTTGTGACTTCATCTCCTTCTTTTATAAATAGAGTTCGGAACCTTGAGACCTCATATTCTTCATCCTTTTTCTTCTTCTCACTTTTAGCTGGAGAGACGGTAATAATTACATTATTTCCATCTGGTGAGATCTTTGAAACAATTCCGTCAACATGAGAAACAGCAGCTGGGTTTTTTGGTTTTCTCTTCTCAAACAATTCCTCAACACGTGGAAGACCTGCAGTAATATCTCCACCAACAGATGCGGTACCTCCAGCATGGAAGGTTCTCATAGTTAGCTGTGTACCAGGCTCACCAATAGCCTGGGCAGCTACTGTTCCTACAGCTTCTCCCAAGTCAACCAGCATATTCTTTCCAAGATCTGCTCCGTAACATTTTTGACATAATCCATGTACTGCCTCACAAGTAACAGGAGATCTTACAATAACTTCTTCTACATCAGATTCTTCAATTTCTCTTGCCTCCTTTGCTTCTATATAATCACCCTTCTTGAACAGAACTTTTCCTTTAGAGTCAGCAACATCTTCTGCCAAAAACCTTCCCTTGATAACTTTAGCAACTGGAACTTCAATACCTGATGATGATTCTCTCTCTACAGATAGTCCCTTTTTAGTACCACAGTCTTTTATATTAATAAGAGTATCCTGTGCTGCAACGAATAGCTTTCTTGTTAGATATCCTGCTTTAGCTGTATTTAGAGCGGTATCAGCTAGACCCTTTCTTGATCCGTGAGTTGTAATGAAGTATTCAATTGGAGAGAACCCTTCCTTACTTGATGAGAGAATTGGGAACTCAATACTTTCGCCAGTCACAGATGAAATAATACCTTTCATACCAACCATGTTTGTAATGTTTCCAAGAGATCCTCTAGCACCAGAACTAATCATATCGCTAACCGGGCCATTTGGATCAAGAGTATCAGGAATTAAAGATTCGATATCATTTTTAGCTTCCTGCCAGATAGAAATCTTCTTTCTCTTCCTTTCATCAACTGAAAGAAGTCCTTGGCTGTATTGCTCTTGTACTTCATCAGATTTCCTCTGAGCCTCTTCGACAACCTTTTCTTTATCATCAGGACTTCTAATATCATCTATTCCCCAGGTAATTCCAGAGTATGTCACATACTTGAATCCGAAGTTTTTGACACTGTCAATTATCTCTGGAACCTTTTCCATTCCATACCTTTCGATAACTTCATCAATGATCTTTGCCATCTTCTTTCTGTCAATTGCTTCATTTATAAATGGCATTTCCTCTGGAAGAAGACTGTTGAACATGATTCGTCCAACTGTAGTTTCAAATTTCTTTCCAGAAAACTCTTTGTACTTATCTGTATCATTTCCTAGAACTGTAATTTTTGCCCTTGGATCAAGAGAATCAAAGTTATAAGCGATAATAGCATTATATGGTTCACCAAAGACCATTCCCTCACCTAGTGCTCCATCTACCATTTTAGTCATCCAATATGAGCCGAGAACAATATCAAGCATCTTTGATGAAACGATTGGATCTCCTGATCCAGGCTTCAAAACACCTTTCTCTGATGCCATGATATCCCTTGCCTCAAGTTGAGCTTCCTCAGAAAGTGGTACATGAACAGCCATCTGGTCTCCGTCGAAGTCAGCGTTAAATGCCGGACAAACCAATGGGTGAACCTGAATAGCATTTCCTTCAATAAGTATTGGCTTGAAGGCCTGAATACCAAGTCTGTGTAGTGTAGGAGCACGGTTTAGAAGCACTCTTTTATCTTTAATAACATTTTCTAGTATTTCCCAAACTTCTGGAACCCCATCATCGATTAATCTATTTGCTCCTCTAATGTTGAAAGCAAATTCTTTTTTTAGAAGATCGGATATAACAAATGGTCTAAACAATTCAAGGGCCATATGTTTTGGCAGTCCACACTCTGAAAGTTTAAGTTCTGGACCAACAACAATAACTGATCGTCCTGAGTAGTCGACCCTTTTTCCAAGAAGATTCTGCCTAAATAGTCCTCTTTTTCCCTTTAGATTATCTGAGAGAGATTTAAGTGGTCTTCTGTTTGCCTGATTAAGTGCGGCTCCTACTCCACTTGTGTGTCTGATTGAGTTATCAATCAAAGCATCTACCGCTTCCTGCAGAATTCTTTTTTCATTTCTAAGAATAACTTCCGGCGCATGAATATCCTTAAGTTTCTTCAGACGATTATTTCTATTTATAACTCTTCTGTAGAGGTCATTAACATCAGACGTAGCATACCTTCCTCCATCAAGTGGAACCATCGGTCTAATGGCTGGAGGTATAACTGGGATATGAGTAAGGAACATCCATTCTGGTCGGATGTTTGAAAGTTTCATTGATCTAAGTAGTCTCAGTCTTTTTGCGATCTTAGCTGACTCAAGTGAAGCCGCTTTCTCTTGATCTTTTAGGAGCTCTTCAGTCATTTTGTCCAGATTAATACTCTTGAATATCTCATATACTGCTTCAGCTCCAATTTTTGCCTCAAAGAGACTTCCATATCTAACTGAGAAATTGTGATATTCAACTTCATCGATAACTTTACCAATTTGAATAGAGTCAATATCATTCTTTGCTTGTGTAAGTCTATCCTTAAGCTCATTTTTTGCTTCTTTATTCTGTAGACTCTTAACCTTAGACTTGTACTCAGTCTCCAGATCCTTAAGGATCTGGACCCTTTCTTCTTCTGAGACAGAAGTGATGATGTATCCAGCAAAATAGATAACCCTCTCCACATCACCAGATGGGATACCTAGAACTAGTGAGATTCTTGATGGAATATTTCTAAGGAACCAAATATGAGAGACAGGAGTAGCTAGTTCAATATGGCCCATCTTTTCACGCCTAACAATTGATCTTGTTATTTCAACTCCACATTTTTCACAAACAATTCCTTTGTATCTTATTCCTTTATACTTTCCACAATAACATTCGTAGTCTTTCTCAGGACCGAAGATTCTTTCGTCAAAAAGACCATTTTTCTCACTTCTTTGAGTTCTGTAATTAATCGTCTCTGGTTTAGTTACCTCACCTGATGACCACTCTAAGATTCTCTCAGGTGATGCCACCTTGATTGAGATTGTGTCAAAATCATCTGGATTAGTTGTATTGTATGCTGCTGTTGTTTTTGGTTTGTTTTTCATATTATTTGGCATTATCTAGTTCGTCTTTTTCAAATTGGATGTCGAGTGAAAGACCTCTTAGGTTATTCATCAAGACATTAAATGAAGCTGGAGTATTAACCTGCTTGATTCTCTCGCCCCTTACAACAGCATCAAAGGCAGCAGATCTTCCAACAATATCATCTGATTTAATGGTCAAAACTTCTCGTAAGTTGTGGGCAGCACCATATCCAAGCAAAGCCCAGACTTCCATTTCTCCAAACCTCTGTCCTCCATTTTGGGCTTTTCCACCAAGCGGTTGCTGAGTAATAAGTGAGTATGGACCAATTGATCTCATATGAATCTTGTCTTCTACCATGTGGTGAAGCTTCAAGATATACATGTACCCAATAGCAACATCCTGGCTGAACTGATTACCAGTTCTACCGTCATACAATTTGACCTTTCCATTTGCAGGGTAGCCCGCCTTCACAAGCTCGTCTCTAATTTCAGCAGGGCTTGCACCTGAAAATGGTGGCACAACTGCCTGATAGTTAAGTGCCTCGGCAGCAAGACCTAAGTGAAGTTCCAAAATCTGTCCAAGGTTCATACGAGAAGGAACTCCAAGAGGTGTAAGTATTACATCAACTGGTCTTCCATCTTCTGTAAATGGCATATCCTCCTCAGGAAGAATTCTTGAAATGACACCTTTGTTTCCGTGACGTCCTGCTAATTTATCTCCAACTGATACGTTTCTGATCTGAGCAATTTCAATGTGGATTCTTTTTATAATTCCAGACTCAAGTTTATCCCCATTTTCTCGTGAGAACACTTTGACACTAATTACTCTTCCGCGCTTTCCGTTTTCCATTCTCATTGAAGTATCCTTCACATCCCTTGCCTTCTCTCCAAAGAGTGATCTAAGCAATCTCTCTTCCGGTGTAAGCTGTGACTCACCTTTTGGAGTAATCTTTCCAACAAGAATGTCTCCTGGTTGAACTTCTGCTCCAACTCTAATAATTCCATCTTCTCCTAGGTTTTTTAGTTTAGTTTCTCCGACATTTGGAATATCGTATGTTGTTACCTCAGGACCTAACTTAGTATCACGAACATTACAAACCAGTTCATCTAAGTGGATTGTTGTGAACTTACTATCCTTCACCAGTCTCTCTGAAATAATAATGGCATCCTCGTAGTTTGAACCAGACCATGACATGAAAGCAACACGGACATTCTGTCCAAGTGCTAACTGTCCGCCCTGAGAGGTTGAAGTATCAGCCAGAATTTCTCCCTTCTTTACTTTCTGTCCAAGATCAACCATTGGTCTCTGGTGAAATGCTGTAAATCCGTTTGTTCTATTAAAATGAATCAGATTGTATTCCTTCTTCTTACCCTTATTGTTCTTAACAACTATTTTTTTAGCATCAACATAATCTACTGTACCGGCATCTTCTGAAGCAATGACTCTTCCTGAGTTTCTTACAACAGTTTCTTCAACTCCAGTTGAGACAATAGGCGCCTCTGGTACAAGACATGGTGTTGCCTGCTTCTGCATGTTTGATCCCATGAGTGCTCGGTTAGCATCATCATGCTCTAGAAATGGAATACATGAAGTAGCTACAGAGAAAGCTTGGTTTGTGGCAACATCTATATAGTCAACATCTTTCTTAGGTACAAGTAGAGGTTCACCATTTAATCTAACCTCCACATCAGAATCTAGAATGTTCCCATCCTCGTCGTATTTGGTAGATGCATGAGCAATTTTCTTATCAAGCTCATCTGAAGCATTCAGATATTCAACACCTTTAGTGATAACTCCTTTTTCTACCTTAGCGTATGGAGTTTCAATAATTCCAAACTCATTTACCCTTGAGTACATACACAGCCTAAGAACCAAACCAATGTTTGGGCCTTCAGGAGTATGGATTGGACAAACTCTTCCGTAGTGTGATGGGTGAACATCACGAACTTCAAATCCAGCTCTGGCCCTGTTTAGCCCTCCTGGACCTAAAGCAGATAAAGTTCTTAAGTGCTCTACTTCGTTCAAGACATTTTCTTGTGCCATGAACTGTGACAGCTGGTTTGTTGTAAAGAATTCTTTTATTCTTGCCTGTAATGGTTTTGGACTAACAAGGTTCACTGGAAGTGTCACATCATTTTCAATGGTAGACATTCTATTTTGAATGTTTCTCTTGATCTGTGACATACCAAATCTAATCTTTTGCTGGAATAGTTCACCAACATATCTAACCCTTCTTGATCCCAAGTGATCAATATCGTCCTCTTCAGCTTTTGGGTCTGTGTTTAGAGTAATAATATGTGAAATAGTTGTCACCAAATCATCAAGGTCAACTATTTTCTTGTCTAGTTCCTTATTAGTCATTTCTTTTCCAAATCTCTGATTGAACCTGAACCTCCCAACCCTTGAAATGTCATACCTCTCTTCCCCAAAAATAGAGTCAACAAACTCTCTAGCATTTTCAACCGTAGCTAGATCTCCATCTCGAAGCCTCTTATATACCTCAACATATGCATCATCTTCTGTCTCTGCCGTATCCTTTGCTAGCGTTTTCTCAATATATTCCTTAGCTTCTGGATTATCCTTGAAAAGCTTCAAAATATTCTCATTTGATCCAGCACCTAGTGCTTTTAGGAGTGTGGTTACAGCAAACTTTCTCTTTCTGTCAATTCTGACATAGATTGATCCGTCTGAATCTGTTTCAATCTCAACCCAAGCACCACGAGCAGGAATAACTCTCGCACCAAAAACTCTCTTGCCCCTAAGAACATTTGAGGTGAAGAAAATTCCATATGATCTTGCAAGTTGAGGAACGATAACTCTTTCAATTCCAGTAATAATGAAAGTTCCGTGATCAGTCATTAATGGGAAATCAGCCATAAAGATTTCCTGTGTTTTTTCTGACCCAACTATCTTATTCTTTAGTTTTAGTTTTACTTTCAGAGCACCTTCGTACGTTAGCTTATTTTCTTTAGCATAGTACTCATCGTATTTTGGTTTCTCTATTTCAAAACCAGTAAATTCTAATTCAAATTTCTTTCCAGAGTAATCTGATACTGGTGAGAACTCAGAAAAGACTTCCTTAATACCTTCTTCAAGCAGCCAGTTGAATGAATCCTTCTGGGCAACCAAAAGATCAGGTAGATCTGTCAGAGGTTTTTTGTACCTACTGAAATATTTTTTCTCTCTTATATTATGTGGCATATATAAACAAAAAAGGACCTTGATTCTTCAAGGTTTCCTATATTATGGCTTTTTATTCTTGGGTACTAGTATGCAAGATGAAAAGCTTATCTCTGGGCTATTAATTACCTTCCTCGCCAACCGTAACTCACTCTTGCGACTCGGGGATAAGTATACTTATATGTGTTTTGCTGTCAAGGTTTTTCTGTGGATAAAATAAAACCCCCAGGATTTGGGGGCTGTTAGAGTACTTATGAATATTCACGGACAAGGATTGCGGCCGGAAAGTTGTCGGTAAAAACCTTGTCAGAAATACAAACAAATTCTGACATTTCTTGCCACTTACCATAAGCGAAGTACATCCCCGCAACATACCTATCACCATTTGCATGGAAGAGTGTTCCGAAAAAATAAACTGGTCCAGGTTGCCACCTCGAGGGGATCATATCCTGATGTTGAAGCAAGTGCTTCATTACAGGATAGTTCAAGACAATTCTAGAACAACCTTATGTGTCCCACGACCAAGTCCCACCAGATCTTCGCTGGAACATTCGATGATTCCGGTTAAGTGTCGTGGTGTGCAATGCTTCTTTTTCAACACTGTAACCGCCTGTCTGATTTGGCCGAAGGAAAAGTCTGAATCACGAATGGCAGTAAGCAAATCAATGATTTCTGTTGCTTCTTCAGATGGCATGCCATCTTTCCTTTCTGGCACATGTGCCAAGAAAAAGAATGCTCAGCTATCAACTTAGATAACTCTCAATGAACATTCCTTTCTTCTTATACCACAAAATAAATGACGTCCTCCCCGCACTCCCTACGGTCGTACGGGGTTTCCAACACCTCGGCCTAAAGGCCGTTAAAACAACTCCATTCATCCCCGGGCTCAC
>JALEGR010000033.1 GCA_022763265.1 Minisyncoccota bacterium
AATAGTCTTTCACTGATTCCAAATCCAAATGCTGGTGGCATTCCATACTCCATTGCCTCTACATAGTCATCATTTTTCATATGTGCCTCATCATCTCCACTTTTTCTAAGCTCCTCTTGATGCTGAAACCTCTCACCCTGGTCAATTGGGTTATTTAATTCACTAAATCCCTTGCCCATCTCACTTCCACCAAGGATAACCTGGAACCTTTCAACAACCCTTTCATCCTCTGCCCTCTTTGCTAGTGGTTCTAAAAACAAAGGAATGTTAATCAAAAATCCTGGACCAACTAGTTCTTTTCTAAACTTCTTCCAAATTAGGTCAACAGCCCTTTCTCTATTTATCTCTTTTTTATCAAAATCAACTGAAAGCTCTTTTAGTTTATCTATTAACTCACCCTCTTTTGCTTCCAAAACATCTATTCCAGCTTTTTCTTTTATAATCTCTATATAGTCGTATATCTCCCAGTCATGAGAAAGATCCACCTCACTACCATCAATTGTAAATTTAGTAGTTCCAAAAGTTTTCTCTGCCACATACCGATAAAGATCCTTTATCATCTCCATTCCTTTCTTGTAATCAGAATATGCCTCATAGAACTCTACCTGAGTATAATCTTGAAGATGCTCATGTGAGACTCCTTCATTCCTAAATATTCTGCCTATTTCAAATACCTTAGGGTAACCAGCAACTAGTAGTTCTTTTTGCCATAATTCTCCCGCTGAGATTCTAAGGTATACATCTATATCAAATGCATTGTGATGTGTAGTAAAAGGTCTAGCATCAGCTCCACCTGGAGTATTTTCAAGTATCGGTGTTTCCACCTCAACATACCCTTTGTCTAACAAATATGTTCGGAAACTATTCCAAAAAACAGACTTTTTAATAAATCTATTTTTCACCTCTTCATTCAAAAGAATATCAACATACCTTCTTCTATACCTCTCATCCTCATCTTTTAGTCCATACCATTCATCGGGAACCGGTCTAAGACTCTTAGCGACCATTTTCCAGTCAGATGCTTCTACAGTATTTTCTCCCCTTTTTGAAACGAAACATTTTCCAGTAACTTGTATAAAATCACCCTGATCAACTGTTTCTTTAAAAAGAGAAAAAGAAGAAACTGAATCTTCTTTTATCAAGGCTTGAATTTTTTCTGTTCCATCAAAAAGATCCGCAAAGATTATTGCCCCTTGTCCACGAAGTGACATTATCCTGCCAACCACTGTTACCTTTGAGTCAATAAAAGACTCGAAGTTCCTTTGTAATTCATCATTACTATGATCTCTTTCTACTCTGGCAGGATATGGATCCATACCATTTTCTTTCAAGATATTTACTTTCTCTAGACGAGCTTGTCTAATCTCTTCAAGTGACGCCATATGGAATAGTATAGTCCAAAAATTACTTAATTGAAACTATAGTGTAAGTTACTTTACCTGCCGGAGTCTCAACTGAAAATTCTTCTTTTTTCTTCTTTCCAAGGATTGCAGAACCTAAAGGAGATCGGTTAGAGATCTTACCAGAACCCATATCAACTTCCTCTGATCCAACAATTACATAGGTGAACTCAGTTCCATTATCTTTTCTCTTTATAGTTACTTCTGAGCCAACAGAAACATCATCAACATGGTGTTTCTCAACAACCTCGGCATGTTTCAATAGCATTTCTAGCTTCTTTATACGATCTTCAAGTACAGCTTGTGCTTCTCTGGCCGCGTGATACTCAGCGTTTTCAGAAAGATCTCCTAGAGATTTTGCATACTCAAGATTCTTAGCAACCTCTTTACGTTTATCATGTTTTAGTGTTTGAAGTTCTTTTTCAAACTCTTCATATTTTTCTTTGGTAAGATAATCGTGTTCTTCTGGCATGTTTTTGAAAAAAATTATTTTGGCTATTGTACTAGAATAGGTATTAATTAGTCAAGTCAAAGTATTCTGGAGTATTCTCGTACATCCAATCAAATAGTGTTCTGGCAACATATACTCCTCCAACAAGATTCTCCCCAGGACCCTTTTCCATAAGAAATGTAAAGGCATATTTCGGATTATCATATGGGAAAAAACCGACAACCCAGGAGTTTACGCTCTTCTTTAAAATACCAACTTCTGCTGTACCAGTTTTACCAGCGACAGTGGTGTATGAAACATTAAGCCCACCCACAGTTCCATCATCTACAGCCTGTCTCATTCCAGATCTAACTTCATTAAAATATTCACGTGGTATATCTACAACAGTCTCTATTTGGCTTAATTTACCATCAGATGACACAAGAGAGGGTCTGAAGACCAGTCCATTATTAGCAATGGCTGCCACGGCTCTGAGTGCCTGTATGAGGGTCATTTGAAATCCATACTGACCAATAGATGTGTTGTAAGTGTCTCCAAGCCTCCACGGTTCTCCATTGAAATTCTCTCTTTTCCACTCTGGGGTCGGTATTACTCCAACTTCCTCAGGAGGAAGTTCAATATTTGTCTCTTTTCCGAAACCAAAAAGGCTCATGTACTTTTCAATACGAGCAATTCCAAGCCCTTCTTGACCTCCATATCCACCACCAATGCTGTAGAAATAGACATTAGAAGAAACCGCTAGTGCATCACTCATATCAACCCACCCATGCTCCTTCCAGTCAGTAAATACACTTGGTTTGTCAGGAAAGTACGGATTAGGTACAGTGATCGAACCAGTACTTAATATCTGCTTGTCTGGTGAAATTATATTTTCATTCAAAGCTGCCAGGGAAAGAAATGGTTTTACAATAGATCCTGGTGTATAGAGTCCAGATGTAGCCCTATTTAGTAAAAGATTTCTATCATCAACTAGAGCACTGTTTATAACTTCAGAATCCCCATCAGAGAAAGCCTGTATATCATATTCAGGATAACTGGTAAGAGCAACAAGCTCCCCCGTCTCAATATTCATAATACCTCCTGCCCCACCAGAAAATCCAACCTCATTTGCTAAACTATCAATAATTTCATATGTCTTTCCCTGTATTCGACTATCAATTGAAAGACGGATATTTTCTCCAGATACTGGGGTATCAACCACCCCCTCTGAAGTAATCTCCCCTAGAGCATTTGTCTCAATAATTTTTCTCCCATTGTGTCCAGAGATAATGTCATTGAAAGATTTCTCTACTCCACTTTTTCCGATAAATTCGTTTTGATAATAAATTCCTGAGGAGTCCTTAGCTGGTCTTGAGACATATCCAATTAAATGAGAAATTCCGGGAATATGAGCATACTCTCTATATGAGAAATCTTCGTCCTCACTATTTGGAACATTCCAAGCTAGCCTTACACCATTTCTATCAAATATAACTCCCCTTTCTGCAAATACAGGAACATCATGTAATCTATTATCCTTGGATATAGCAGCATACACGTCTCCATTTTTTACCTGTAGATACCATACTCTTCCTACAAAAACCAAAATAACTAGAAGTATTATGGAGATAATACCAGTGAAAGTATTTCTTGATATTGGGCGTTCAATCCTACCCTCAAACTGAGCAGTATTGAAACTAGACAGGTTACTTGAGTCCATAAAAACTTCATCTGGGCTTAGGTCTGTATGTCTTTCCATTATTCTAATTATACTATCAAAGAAGGTTCTTTCTGATATAGCCAAATATCAAAAAACAGGCTGTAGCATATATGGTGGCATATATGGCAAAACCGCTTGAAAAAAGTACATCGTAGAAAGCTGCGAAAACAATTCCCTCAAAATAATTTGGGAATATAAAGAATAATAATGTCAAAAGAACTAAATCAATCCACCATGGGAAATACAAAGCTGAAATGATTAATAAAAGAAAAAGAATAACTCTAAGTACTATCATATTGACACAGTTTGTATTTCGAAAACATTAACTGGCATCCTAAGAAGAACAGTCATAAAGGCACTCGAATCATCTTCAATAATTTCAATTACTTCAGCAATTATCCTACCTTCTTCGTCAACCAAGAGGTCAATTTCGTCTATATCAGAACCCCTGGGTAATTCTGCCCTTAGATTTCCAGAACCAGCACCCTCTAAAGTTACTGG
>JALEGR010000034.1 GCA_022763265.1 Minisyncoccota bacterium
TATGTTTCATCTATGACAATAGTTGAACTAATAGTACCAGGTGACTCAACTGTACAGTTCCAACCACCAGAATCACATGCTAAGTTTGCAGTACCAGAATGGAGAATAGAATACTCTGGTGGATTAATTGAAAGTGGAGTATATGAGACATACTTACCCCAACCAGCATGCACACTCCTGTCACCAGGCATACACCTTGAATCAGGCATGACAGCACCATCTATCCAGTGTCCATATGGGGAATCAAAGAAGCTACCTGTAGCAAACCATTCAATGTCTTCACTCTCAAATGGTTTTACAGAAAACTGCAACTCAGTGCCAACTGGCACAGTGTCCCCAGAAGACAAGTTTGTGCCAGTGCTAGCATCAGACACGCCAGCATAGTACGAAACTGAAATATTTATATCTTGAAGAAACTTATTATGTGCAAATATGCCAGTTTTTGGACTACTCTTTATATGGTTTATAAAGTAAGTTATGTAATTTAATTTTTGTTTATATTGTCTCAATATTGAATCGTAGTTAAAGTCACACCAAAGCCTGCCTGTCGGACAAACCACCGCATCTTCAGTAGGATTCTCTGTCTTACTTGCGATATGTCCGAGAATTTCTGGGTAAAACTCTGAGTGTTCAACCTGAAACGGATAAGCTTCGGCTGACGATTGAGCATCTGTTCTATTAGACAAATCTGTAGCTATAACTAGGACAATTAGAAGAACTGCTATGGTTAGTAATGTTTTGGGTAAATTCATATATTTTCTGGCTCCTCGGGATATTTTTTGTGCAATATATATCCTAAAGATATTAATATTAATAAGAGAACTAAAACAACCACTGCCCATTTCACCATATCGATACTATCGTCTATACACAAATCACTGGAAAGAGATTCACAATTATATTCCAAAATATCTTCGTCGATAATTTCCCCATTATGTAAAAGGGTTGATTTTATACTAAAAGTTGAATAGCCTCTAGAAACAGAGAAGGAATCAACAAGACCCATCATTGCCGAACTAACTTTTCCGTTGTATTCATATTTATGAAACACTCTCCCTTTTCCATCAATAAAATCAGCTGTGTATGTAACATTGTCTATATCTTCATTAACTCCTACGTTATGTAGACAGACAAAAAAATTGGCTTCTTCAGATAGAGGATATTTATCAACTCCAGGAAAATTTATCCTGGGATAATCATTCCCTTCTCTAGCAAATCTAATGTTTAGAAAAGATTTTGTATCCTCAAAGGAAAGCTCTGGAACTATCAAGTAGGCCGACTTATCACTATGGCTCAATTTATGATAAACCGTTTTTTTACTATTTGCAGGTACAATAACGCTTTCTTTTTCCTCAGAAATAATATTGTCCTCATTTAGACTATCCCAAACATAATTGGTCCAACTAATTGATACTTTCTGATCTTGATCTGTAGTGTTTACAACTTCAGTTTCTAAATCAATAACCTTATTCGCAGGAACTCTTTGTATGGAAGACACAAAATAGTGTGGGTTTTCATTAACCAGGACTGTGTTCTTGTCAAAATACACACCCGACTCATTTCCTATAACACTGAAATTAATAGAGTTACCAGTAATATCATCTGTAAAAGAAAGACCATTTAAATTATATCTTTCAGATGAGGCAACAAATGTAGCCAACCTATAATCACCACCTATCACATGTTGAGGTACATTCCAGTTAAAAGAAACTCTCTTTTTCTCACCAGCTAAAAGAGACATCCCGTCCACAACTTTGTACTGATCCACAACATGGTCCGCATTGTTTTTTGCATCTGCAAAATTTTCTTGGGATCTAAAAACTCGAACATAAACTTCTATATCGACAACAGGATAAAAATTGTTATTTGTAATTTCAAGCCCAAGATCCAAACTTTGTCCAGGAGATACAATCATTATCTCAGAGAAAGGTTTAGCAGAAACAGATCCAAACTCATAATAGTCAAAACAACTAACAGTACCCTCGATATTGGAATTTGAGGAAGTGTCCTGAAGAGGATTGATACCAAAAAGCTCCTCTACATCTTCGGGAGACAGGTTTTCTAAAAAGATATCAAACTCTTCCTGAGTTTCTACATTACTTAGTCTGTCTAATAAATCATTTGACTGGGCTAGGGCAACATTCCCAAATGTAAAAGCTAGGATGAATATTAATAGAAAAGATAGAAATCTATTTTTCATTAAATTAATTATAACTAATAATTAACCTCAATGCTACGCTGAAACCTGTTCGAATCTCCAGCTACACATGAACCACTCTCACCTTGTGAAGTTATCTTCGTTGTAATCCTATCACCAATATCCACCTTTTCTACTTTTATTTCTACAACACAGTTTATAGCTGTAAAATCTACATCAAACAAAGTTGTTGCTGAATCAGCAGTTGCAGTAAATTCGTAGTCCACCACACCATCTCCGCAATCAACAAGATTTGGGTCAAAAGAACCACCTTGGTTATATGGAAAAGCGGCATGATGCAGGTCCCAAAACAGAGCACATTCAAGCCCGCTATCTGATGCATAGAAGGCTTGCTGAGACCTATTTCCAATAGAAGCTATTGTATTTTGTCTAAAAGCAATATCAGATAAAGAAAAAGTAATGAAAGAAACAATACCTACTGCTATAACAGTAAGGTACAGTGCGAAACCTTTTTGTTTATTTCTACCATTCATATAAATAATCAATAAAATCAACCGAGAAAGTATCTCCTACTGACTGCCACTCAATTCGAACCCTTACCTCTGCCTCCTGCCCTCCATCAATGTCTCTCACATCCTCAAGCCTAATAGCCCTCTTGAAAGAGCTTCCATTGTTTTTTGTGTCATCATATACATCAGAAAAATCTAGCGGACTACAAGAATCAAAACTAGAACCACATGATTGAAATTGTGGCACATCTCTAAGCCCCGATCCACTAAACTTATCAACCGCACACCACTTGTTATAACATTGGATATCAAATCCATCTAACCAGTAGTCTCCATTTTGCCTATTAGTTGCACGTAATGTCTTTACATTCTCAATAATCTCCTGGGCTAAGAAAAATGCTGTAACTCTATCTCCTGCAATGAAGGAGGCCCTGAAAGCATCTTGAGCTACTTTGTAACTTACAGAAAGAAACATGGACAAAAGAAGTATGGCAACCATTGCCTCAATTAAAGTAAATCCTTTTTGTTTGTTATTTCCTTTCATATTAATCAATAACACGTTGAGTTACAGAAGTTTGTAGAGTAAATGATGTTGGATCATCTTCACCAACTTCACCTGATATGAACATGACAACATACGGATGAACCTCATCATCTGGATCAGAACCAATAACATAGAAAGTAAGTTCTGTAATCTCAACCTCATCCCCAGTAATAGCTACAGGAGTCTGGCCTAAAACATCTCTGTAAATACTTGTACCTGAAAGATAATATGAGGTTTCAACTCCTTCAAAATTTACTGTAATTTCAGAGTCTCCCCCTGGACAATCACCGCCAGATCCACACTCATAGCTTTGTCCAAACCTAATCTCTCTTGTCATAGATTCCACTGTAAAGTTGAGGTCATTCATAACAGAAGCAATACCTAAAGCACCTTTATTTAGATTAAACATTGAAATAAGGGCACCGATAGCAATAACAACTACCATGCTGAAAATGGTAAGAGATACCATTAATTCAACTAAAGTAAATCCTTTTTTCATTCCTCAATTACAGTTATCTGCCCGGTCCTGAGTACTTTTACAGTTTGAACTCTTCCTTGATCTGATACGACTGGAATAGAAACTGTATCATCGTAGAATAGACCTGTTTCATCATAAAAATATGCCTGTGTTTCTGGCCTCCTGTATACAACATTTAATTCATCACAAGATGAGCTTCCGCAGAGTACTTCTCCAAATGTAAATCCTGGCCTCAAAAAATGACTACTGATCTCCTCGCCAACATCATATTTATAATTTTCATTTGTATCAGAGAAGTAAATATAGTTTACACTTCCATCAAAATAGACACCCCTTCCAGCTAAAGGATAGTCATCATCAAGTATTTCAACTGCAAGTCCTTTCACCTGTGCTTCCCTAATAACAGTGGCCACTCTTTGAGAGACATTTATCAACTCAACGGTCTCAGAAAAATTTCTCTGAGAGAGCATGATCACGGCAGTGATTATGAGAATAATAGAAATGGATATAACCATTTCAACCAATGTAAAACCAGAGGTATATTTTTTGAGTTTCACTGTAACTAGTATAGCAAATTAAAACATCCTATTAGAGAATGAGAGTACCACAAATATAGAGACGATCTCTATTAATAAGTAAACAACTAGGGCTGTTATAAAACTAAAAGGAATAGAGGAAAGAGAGCCGAGTATAAGTGCAAGCATCCAAGACGTAACCGAGATGACACCACTTATAGTAAGCAACTTCTTTTTCCTTACAAATTCATCAGATGATGGATAATGATGATCTGCATGCCTACCTATTAGCGGTAAATGCTTTGCATGAAAAACAATTCCATTTAAAAAGATCACAAAGACAATGAACATCTTAATTAAAAACTTTGAAGATGAAAGATAACCTTCTGGATCAGTAAGAAATATTAATGAACCTGATATGAATAGAATTACCAGACCAATCCATACAAAGGTGCTACCTATCTTCATAAAACGAATCTCCGTCCTACTAACAACCCTATCTTTTACTGAACTGAAAAACATAGCATCACTAATAAAAGCGGCCCCGGCTCCAATTACAGCACCTAGCACATGTAGTATTATGAAAAATTCTTTTAGGTCAGATAGATCCATTCTTATATACTACCAGAATGGAAGATTTATAATATATAGACCCTATTAAATCTTTTGACAGATAAAATTTAGATAGTTATTTTTTCTTGGCTTAAACTCTTCAAGGTATAGAATTTTAAAATGATGTTCCTTTAGTAAATCTTCTAACTCTTCCCTTTTATACTTAGAGAAAAGACGTGGGAGATCTATACCAGGACTTTCCTTATATTCTTCACTATCACCTTCAATCATACCAAACCCGAATATACCATCCTTTTCTAAAACCCTTACAACTTCCCCTAGTGCCTTATCCACGTCTTTCTTAGAAACATGTAATAGAGAGGTATATGCCCAAATGGCTGTAAAACTATCATCCTTAAATGGAACTTCTAGGAAATCCCCCAGCACAGCATTAAAACCCTTGTCCTTACAGATTTTAACCATTGCCTCAGAAGCATCAAGACATGTAACATCAAGACCTCTTTCTTTTAATAAAAGTCCGTCCCTTCCGGGACCACTACCAATGTTTAAAACCTTGCCTTTGGTTAGGCTTACAAATCTGTCTATAAAAGACCTTGGGAACTCCTCCCAGAAGCCGAGTGTTTCATAATCATACTCTTTGGCTTTTTGATTATATGTATCTATTGTTCTTTGGTCCATATATATTTAGAATAGTAAGCTTTTCTCTAAAGGAATTCAATTCTAAACAAAAAGAGCCCTTGGATACTATCCTTGGGCTCTGTTATTGTATACTCATTCCATCGTACACTCTGGTCTGCCTTTTTCAGCGATCCATCGTCGACATGGACAATCAACAATTGAGGAGGCCGTGCCTGATCCTGAAGTGCAAGATTTTTGGCTCAATCTTGCCCACATGAATGACGAAATATGAGCCATGATTATGTTTAGACCGCCACAAGTTGGCAGTCTTTATTCTGCGGGGTAGTAATGACTCATACTACAAATCATGCAAACTGGAAACCCACACCTCTGACACTCGGCTCCCGCCTCGACTGGAACGGCAACCTACTCCTTACCCCGGAAGATCGGGAGTCACACCTTTACATTGCCGGAGCAACTCGCACCGGCAAAAGCAAGCTCATCGAGCATCTAATCCGTCAGGACGAAATAGGTACGTGGCGACAGTATCTCTGTGGAATACTTCTGCTTGACCCGCATGGTGAACTCTATCCAAGTTACAGGCTTGCATTTATGATAGTCCCGTGTAACAATAAATACAGAGAAATATGATCTCCAGCGCCATTATGACATACACGAAGATGGTGCATTTCAGTGGGATCGTCGTTCATTGCGTAACTCCAAAGTTGGGGGTTTTTGAACCTCTGGCTCCCCGCCCGGAACCTACTATTCCGGGCGGTTTTGTATGTCGGAGGACCTCAGTGCATTCACCTGCCATACATAACCCCGATATAAGACATACCTGCTGGTACATTACAACGTCCACTCACTATGCCAACGGTGAACCAAGCTATTGCTTCGGCTATTTTCACCGTCACAACCCCGAGCGCCGTATGAGCGTCGCTCGGGGTCATTTGCGAGAACCGTTCCCAGTTCTTAACGAAGCGGAGGGTGAGGGATTCGAACCCTCGAAGGGCTTTAAGGGCCCTTGCCACGTTAGCAATGTGGTGCCTTCGACCAGCTCAGCCAACCCTCCAATCACAGGTAACAATAACAAAAACACCCGACAGAGTCGAGTGTTTTTGAAAGTAAATATAAGACGTCTTACATCTGTGGTCCCTGTGCTGGCATGTCGTTCATCATTTTCTTCTTTCCTCCACCAAAACCTGCATACAGAGCAATTAGAGCAATGACAACGTGTAGAATATCATCAGCTGTGTTTGTATGAATCAATCCGAAAACATTACCGCCCCAGACCAATCCAGCTATAGCTACAACTGCATATATTACTCCAAAAATCTTGAAGAACATTTTTTGTGCATTTCCTGATCCCATAGCAACAAACAAAGCAATAACACCTGTGATTAGGTGAATGATATTGTGCATAGCATCAACGTGGAAAATTCCCAATAGATGTCCATCAGCTGTTGTAATACCTGGAACAAATCCAAGAATTCCAATTGCAAGGAATACTACTGCAAAGATCCATGCCCATGTTTTTGTATTCATATGTCAATAAATTAATATTAATGTCAAAAGGATTCGACCTATATAGTAAATAATAGCACGTTAAAGTGTATAATGACCAACATGCAAATACAGGACAGTGTGGATGAACATTTCAGAGTTTTAGCACCCCAAAAGAAAGCATTGAAAAAGCTGAGGGTAGAAACTATTGAGGATCTACTATGGTATTTCCCTAGAAATTACGGATCTACCCCTAAGGTACGCGATACAAAGAACATAGAGGACGGTGAATATGTCACTCTTTACGGAACTATAGATAAGCTAAAAACCAGAAAGAGCTTCCGAGGTGGTATTCCCATGGCAGAAGGAACCTTCAAAGATGATAGTGGACAAATGAAGGTTATTTGGTTCAGTCAGCCATATATTGCCAAAATGATCCCAAATGGATCATTGGTAAAAATACAAGGCAAAGTAGCAAACAAAAAAATCACCAATCCAGAAATTGAAAAAATTACAGAAATTCCACTTGAAACTAGTGATTCCCTATTCGGAGAAGGAGAAAGTTCAATCTTCCCAGTATACAAAGAAACAAAAGGCATTACCTCAAGATGGATATACCATACAATTCAAAAAATATTCAAAGAAGGACTTGAACTTGACGACCCAATACCAGATGAGATATTGAAGGAGTATAATCTACCAAAACTTCAAACTGCCCTCATTTGGATACATGCACCAAGAAGAGAAGAACATTATAAGTCAGCCAGAAAGAGGTTCGCTTTTGAAGAGATATTCTTCATTCAATTGGAAAAAGAAAAAGAAAAGTTACTACACAAACAAAATCCAACATTCCAGATATTCAAAGAGGAAAAAGATACAAATGAATTTATCAAAAGATTCCCATTTGAACCAACAAACTCTCAGAGAGACGCTATTGATAAAATTCTTTCAGATTTTAGAAAAGACTATGCAATGTCGCGCCTTCTTGAAGGAGATGTAGGATCAGGAAAAACTGCAGTTGCGGCAACTACAGCATTTGCTGTTGTTACCACACCGCCCAAAAATCAAGACTTTGGTAACTTACAAGTAGCCTATATGGCTCCAACTGAAATACTAGCAGAGCAACACTTTGAGTCATTCATTGAATACTTTTCATATTTAGGAATAAACATTGGATTGATCACCTCAAGTGGCTGTAGAAAGTTTCCATCTAAGATAAACCCAAAAAAGTGGACTGATATTTCAAGATCGCAACTACTCAAATGGGTAGCAAATGGAGAAATACCAATATTAATCGGAACACATTCTCTGATCCAAAAGACTGTATCTTTTGAAAACCTGGCATACACTATCATTGATGAGCAACACCGTTTTGGAACAAAACAAAGGCAAAAATTAAGAAAAAAGAAGGATGAAATACTCCCCCATCTTCTTTCAATGACAGCTACACCTATTCCAAGAACCCTGGCCCTTACCATATATGGTGATCTTGATCTCACACTATTAGATGAGATGCCTAAGGGTAGAAAACCTGTCATTACAGAGACCATTCTTCCAAACAGAAGAGATGATGTATACCAAAAAATCAGAGAAGAAATAAAAGAAGGAAGACAGGCATATGTAATATGCCCAAGAATTGATGAGCCAGATCCAGATAAGCAGAATGCAATGAATGTAAAGTCAGTGAAGGCCGAAAAAGAAAGGTTGGAAAGAGACATCTTCCCAAATCTCAAACTAGATATGCTTCATGGA
>JALEGR010000035.1 GCA_022763265.1 Minisyncoccota bacterium
AACTAGACAAAGTATCACCAATACAGTATCTAGAGAATTACCTCAGAAAAGCCAAAGAATCTATGAAGTGTGTAAAGAACGCTTGATTAATGTACAGTTACCCCTTCTTTTTCTATGAAAACTTACAGCAAACCTATGAGACTCATTATTAGCAAGTAAAACTTCTTTTTGATGCTCTGTTTTTCCTAATATTTTTAGAGGTCTGTGTTTTTCATCTTTTGTTACAGCTACAACTGGAATAAATACACCATGTTTTTCTAAAATCTTTTCCATAATGTTCTTTTGCGCCCTACCACCATCTACAACAATTAGTCTTGGTAACGGCCACTCATCATGAGCCAATCTTCTTTCAAGGATTTCAGAGAGTGCTCTAATATCATTATTTCCTTCTTTTAAGTTAAACTTTCTATATTGATTTTTATCAGGTGCTCCATCAGAAAGAACTGTCATTACTCCAACTACTTCTTTACCAGAAGTATGTGCCACATCATAGCTTTCGATCCTAAAACCTTCTGTACTCTTGATATCTTTAACAAATGACTCATCTATTAAAGAAACATCCTTTATGTGGTTGATGGCAAAAATCTGTTTTTTCACTCTACTTGCTTCTTCAAATCTTTCCTTTTTAGCCAAATCCTTCATTTCCTTCTCTAAAGAATTCAAAATCTTTTTCTTCTTACCTTCAAAAAATAATTTTACATTATTTATATTTCTCTTATATTCCCTATCAAAATTTTCTGGAACCAAACCTAATTGCTTATAGAAAGTCTTATTATTCTTATTCACTTTTCCATCAAGAAAAGGAAATATCTTTCTTATTATACGTAAAGATTCGTTAAGAGATCCACCAGATGGAAAAGGTCCGAATTGGTATTTAACTTCTAGACTCCTTTTCTTCTCCAACTCCCTTGATCTAACAACAATAACTCTGGGAATATCTTCATCGGTAATAACAACATAGTTGAAACTCTTATTATCTTTTTCTTTACTGTTATACGCTGGCTGATACTTTTTTATATATTGTGCTTCTAGTATCAGGGCTTCAAGAGCTGAGTCTGTTTGTTCAAAGTCTACCTTGGTAGACTCTTTAACCATTTTTTCAATGAGAGTACTCCTGGGAACACCTGAAAAGTAACTTGCCACCCTGGATTTAAGTGAGGTGGCTTTACCAACATAGAGAACTTCTCTACCTTTCTTAAAAAAATAAACACCCGGCTTATCTGGTAATTTCATTTTAAATATTTTTTCAAGTATATACCCGTGTGAGATCCTTTAACCTTAGATACTTGTTCTGGAGTTCCTTTAGCTACAACCTTACCTCCACCAACTCCACCTTCTGGACCAATGTCTATAACATGATCAGCAGATTTAATAATTTCCATATTATGTTCTATGACAATAACGGTATTGCCTTTATCTACTAATCTCTGGAGAATTTCAATTAATTTTCTAACATCTTCAAAATGAAGTCCGATTGTTGGTTCATCTAAGAGATATACTGTCTTTTGTGTATGCTGTCTATAAAGTTCTGAAGAAATCTTTACCCTTTGAGCCTCACCACCAGAAAGCGTTGTAGCAGATTGTCCTAATTCTAGATATCCAAGACCTACTTCATTTAGAGTTTTTAATCTATCAGAAATAGCTGGTATGTCTTCAAAGAAAGTGTGAGCCTCTTCAATAGTCATAGAAAGAACTTCATATATATTTTTACCCTTATATGTAACTTCCAGTGTTTCTTTCATAAACCTTTTACCATTACAAACATCACAGGGAACATAGACTGTTGGCAGGAAATGCATCTCAACTGCAATTTGGCCATTACCTTGACAAGCTTCACACCTTCCACCAGTCACATTAAAAGAGAATCTTCTTGGTTTCCATCCACGCGCTTTCGCTTCTACTGTTTCAGAAAATAGGTCCCTGATGAATGTAAAAGCTCCAGTATATGTTGCGGGGTTTGACCTTGGTGTTCTGCCAATTGGAGACTGGTCAATCAATATTGTTCTTCCAACATATTCTGTTCCAGTAAATGACTTACAATTGTATACTTTGTTTGATCTATATTTTCTGTCAAATCGAGCCTTTAGATTCTTGTGAACTATCTCATACATTAGAGAAGATTTTCCTGATCCTGATACACCTGTAATGGTAACCATTTTCCCTAAAGGAATATCGACATTCATGTTCTTTATATTGAAAATATTACCTCCTTTAATAGAAATCTTGCCCATTTGATTATTCCTCCTTTCCTTAGGAACTTCTATCTTCTCATCTCCAGATAGATATTTTAGTGTTAGAGATTTATCAATACTCTTTTTATCATCCAGCAACTTTTCTAAATAGTCATCTACAACAACTTTACCTCCATGGACTCCTGCACCAGGACCAATATCTACTAAATAGTCTGAAGCAAAAATAGTGTCTTCGTCATGCTCTACAACTAAAATAGTGTTTCCAAGATCCCTAAGATTCAAAAGAGTTTTTAGTAACCTATCATTGTCCCTTGAGTGAAGTCCAATTGTTGGTTCATCAAGAACATATAAAGCCCCAACGAGGCCAGATCCTAACTGCGAAGCTAGTCTAATTCTCTGAGCCTCACCACCAGAAAGAGTGTGTGCTCTTCTATCAAGTGAGAGATACTCAATACCAACATCTAGCATGAATTTTAGTCTATTCCTTATCTCCTTGACCACAACCTTAGAAATCTCTTTTTCTTTTTCATTTAGTTTTAATTTCTCAAAATAGTCATTAGCATCTTTTATTGAAAGAGAAGTAACATCCACAATATTCTTCTTATTCAAAAGTACATGTAGTGCCTCTTCCCTTAACCTGGCTCCATTACAAACTTCACAAGGATCATCTCCAAAAAGATGCTTCGTTCCAAGCCCGTTACAAGAAGGACATGCTCCATATGGTGAGTTAAAGGAGAATAATCTTGGCTCTATTTCAGGAAAAGAAAATCCATCATATGGACACATAAATTTTGAAGAAATAATACTTTCAGATTCCCCTGAAACAACCTTCAAAAGACCAAGAGATTCGTCCAGAGCTCTCTCAACTGCCTCTGACAACTGCTCTCTAGTATCAGAATCTAGTTTTTTTAAGCTAGTAGCATAGAACTCATCAATTAATATATCTATACTGTGTCTTTTATTCTTCTCTAAAACAATCTTATCTCTAAGATCATAGACCTTTCCATCAATCCTAACCTCCTTATATCCCTTACCAAGCATGTCATACAGAAGTTGATAATATTCACCCTTTCTACCAACAACTACTGGAGAATATATTTTGACTTTCTCTTTATTAACATCAACACCTAAAACCTTCTCCTTTCCAGATGGAGTTTTGTTTATAATTTTAATTATTAAATCAAGAATTTCTTCCTTAGAAAGTTTTTTTACTTCTCTTCCACACTCCAAACAATGTGGCTTACCGACACGAGCAAAAAGAATTCTTAGATAATCATATATCTCTGTAATTGTAGCTACAGTAGATCTTGGGTTATTAGATCTAGATTTTTGATCAATAGAAATAGCTGGTGAAAGTCCCTGGATTTCATCAACGTCTGGTTTCTGCATCTGATTTAGAAACTGTCTAGCATATGATGATAGGGACTCAACATACCTCCTCTGACCTTCTGCAAAAATAGTATCAAAAGCTAAAGAGGACTTTCCTGATCCAGAAAGTCCAGTAAAAACCACCATCTTATTTCGTGGTAATTTTAGATTAATATTTTTTAAGTTATGCGTTCTAGCACCCCTTATGGTGATCTCTTTCATGAGAGAGATGTTATCAGCTTAACTACTTCTTGGCTAGAGTATCCTGGATTTCTTTTACAATATCGTCTAGGACAACTGTTGCTTTAACAATAAATTTCTCAGCCCCAAGCTTTATCCCTTTATCAATATCTTCTCTTTGACCAAGATTAGAGAAAAGAAGAACTGGAATACTCTTAGTCTCCTCATCGGCTTTTAGTTTCTCTAAAACTTCAAAACCACTCATCTCTGGCAAAAGAATGTCAAGAAGAATAATGGCAGGCTTTTCATCCTTGACCATGTCTAGTGCATCCTCACCATTTGTGGCATGTATCATTTCAAAACCAGCAGCAGATAACTTCTTTGCTACTAGACTTGATAGAAACTTGTCATCTTCAATTGATAGTACTTTGTTATTTTCCATATTATGTAATTATACTTTAAGTTGTTGGAATAATGAAGTAGAAAGTTGAACCCTCTTTCTCCTTACTTTCAAACCACATTTTACCACCGTGCTTTTCTACAATTCCACGAGCTATAAAAAGACCTAAACCTGATCCTTTTTCAAGCTTTCTATAAGCATTTGATGCTCTGAAAAATCTAGCAAAGATATCCTTTTTCTCCTGCTCTGGTATCCCAATACCATTATCTTTAATTGATACCTTTATGTCACCCGATTCTTTGGTAATAATAATATCAATATTTCCACCCTCTCTAGTATATCTAATAGCATTTTCTACTAGATTCTGGAAAGCAATCTGCAACTTTTGACCGTCAGCACTTATATTTATAGCACCTTCCTCTGGTTCAAGCCTGAAAGAAAGTTTTATACTCTTTCTTCTAATCAACGGATCTAAGTGTTTAAGAGTCTCTCTAAACATACTTACAAGATCTGTAGATTTCTTTTCAAGAATTAGCTTGTCCTCATCTATCCTAATAGATTCAAGCATTTCATCAATAAGAGAAAGAACTCTTTCATTGCTTTCATAGCTTGTTTGTAACCACTCCTTCTGATCGTCAGTTAAAGGACCCGCATCACCGCGAAGAAGCATGTTTAGTGTCCACTTTATTCCAGAAAGTGGTGTCTTTATCTGATGGGTAGCCATAGAAACAAAATCAGTTTGTCGATTTGAAAGGTTCCAAAGACGATTATCGTCTTTGGAAGAAACATCTTTATCACTAATTAGCCTGAAAGATACTCGAGACATAGGAAAATTATATCATTTTTTTTCGTTTATAGTCTTTAGTTCATCTCGAATAATAGCAGCTGTTTCAAAATCCAAGGCCTTAACCGCCTCTGCCATCTGTTTTTTCTTCTCTCTAATTAACTTATCTATGTCTCCTTTATATGCCTCCTTTTCAATCAACAGAATCTTCTCAACCGCCTTTTGATGATCACTTTTTATACTCTCCGTAATATCAGAAATATTCTTTTTGATAGTTTTTGGAGTAATATTATGCTTCTTATTATATTCAATCTGTATATCTCTCCTTCTTTCAGTCTCATCAAGGGCTCTTTTCATTGAACCAGTAATAACATCTGCGTACAGAATAACTCTACCATCTACATTTCTAGCTGCTCTTCCAATCGTTTGTATAAGAGAAGTTTCTGATCTAAGGAAACCTTCTTTGTCAGCATCAAGTATTCCGATGAATGATACTTCTGGGAGATCTAGACCTTCTCTAAGAAGGTTTACCCCAACAAGACAATCAAATTTACCTTTTCTAAAATTAGTTAAAATCTCAATCCTATCTAGTGTTTGTATTTCGCTGTGCAGGTACTCTGTTTTCATTCCTTTCTCATTTAGGTACTCTGAAAGATCTTCAGCCATTTTCTTGGTTAAAGTTGTAGCAATTACCCTCCCACCCTTTTTTATTTCTTTCTCAGCTTCAGATATGAAGTGTCTTACCTGCCCAGGGTAATCATCTTTTTCAATAACTGGAAATATATCAACTACTGGATCGATTAGACCAGTTGGTCTAATAACTTGCTCCACAACATTTTCACTTTTTTCTTTCTCATAATCTCCTGGTGTAGCAGAGGTGTATATGACCTGTCCAACTCTTTCTTCAAACTCTTCAAACCTTAATGGTCTGTTATCTTTTGCACTAGGCAGTCTGAATCCATGATCAACCAAATTTTGTTTTCTAGATGCATCCCCTGCGTACATCCCGGAAATTTGAGGAACTGTTACATGAGATTCGTCTATTACAGTCAAAAAATCTTTTGGAAAATATGAGAGCAGTGTATCTGGTGCCTCTCCAGACGGCTTTCCTGAAAAATGTCTCGAGTAGTTCTCAATGCCACTACAGTATCCAACCTCTCTAATCATGGCTAAGTCATATTTTGTTCTTCTTTTTAGTCTCTCTGCTTCAAGTAATTTTCCTTCCTTTTCCAATTCTTTCAGTCTACCTTTCAACTCTTCTTCTATACTTTTTATAGCAACCTTCTTTTGCTCATCATTTGTTACAAAGTGCTTAGCTGGGAAGATAAAAACAGTGTCTTGTTTTCCTATGACAGCTCTAGTAATTGGATCAATCTCTACAATTTCCTTTATTTCTCCATGGTCCACTTCAATAGCAAAAATAGATCTCCCATTGGCTGGCATTATCTCTACAGTACTTCCAATGACTCTAAATAATCCTGGTGAAAGATCGGCATTAGTACGCTCGTAATACATTGATATAAATCTCATAATTAAATCTTTTCTCCCAAAGGAATCACCTCGAGAGAGTTTTAGATTAACTTTTTGATATTCTTCAGGAGACCCTAATCCATATATGCAAGAAACTGAAGCAACAATAATGACGTCTTCTCTGGTAAGAAGAGCCTGAGTTGAAGCATGTCTTAATCTTTCTATTTCTTCATTAATCTGTGCCTCTTTCTCTATGTACGTATCAGTAACCGCCATATATGCCTCTGGCTGATAGTAGTCATAGTAGGAAACAAAGTAGTGTACAGCATTGTCAGGAAAGAAATCTCTATACTCCTGTGCTAACTGGGCAGCAAGTGTTTTGTTGTGAGCAATAACTAGTGTTGGCTTTTGAACCTGAGCTATGACATTGGCGGCTGTGAAAGTTTTACCTGATCCAGTTACACCCAAAAGAGTCTGTTTTTTCATTCCAGATCCAAGACCTTTAACCAAAGACTCTATAGCATTAGGCTGGTCTCCCGCTGGCTTATGTTTTGATTTTATTTTAAATTCCATAATATCTTTTTAGGAATAACTCTTTATACTCTGAAAACCTATTCTCTTCAATACTTTTCCTAATTTCTCTCATTAAATCAGTCATGAATTTAAGGTTATGTTTTGTAGCAAGAACCTGCCCTAAAACCTCTCCTGATCTAAATAGATGGGAAAGATAAGCCTTTGAATATATCCCATCAATGGTTTCAAAATCTTCCTTATTTTTTTGGTTTAAAAGGTTTATAGGACCATCAAGGGTATATATCGTTCCATGTCTTCCTAGTCTTGTTGGCATGACACAGTCAAAAAGATCGCAACCCTCTTCTACTCCCATAAAGACATCTCTAATCTCACCGATACCTAATAAATGCCTAGGCTTCTCTTCTGGCAATATTTCATTCACCCACCTAACTGCACCTGACATGTCTTCTTTAGCAAAAGACCCACCGATACCAAACCCATCAAAAGACATTTGAGATAATACCTTTGCACTTTCTTTCCGAAGATCCTCAAACCTTCCACCCTGAACAACTCCTAAGATTCCCTGGTTTGTAGAGGTATTTCCTCTATGAGCCTTCAGTGATCTTTCTGCCCACCTATGAGTTCTTTCCATAGCCTCTTTTTGATACTCATAAGGAGCAGTTGGAGAAGTGCACTCATCAAAGGCTACTATTATATCTGCTCCAATATTGTGCTGTATTTCAATTGACCTTTCTGGTGTAAACCTATGTAAACTACCATCTATATGTGATGTAAAAGTTACACCATCCTCATCAACTGAAGCCAACTTCATATGAGTTGTATCTATGTCCTCATCATACACACTTATTCCATCTTGATACTCTTCTTGTTTAATAACCTTACTAATGTTTTTACCGAAGCCAGTACCTAGAGAAAATACTTGAAAACCACCTGAATCAGTCATTGTTGGACCATTCCAGTTCATAAAACTATGGATGCCCCCTGATTTCTTTATAATCTCATCACCTGGCTGGAGAAATAGAT
>JALEGR010000036.1 GCA_022763265.1 Minisyncoccota bacterium
ATTACCCAAACCAATAACATATATGCCCGTTCCAGATCCTTTAACTGTTTTAGCAAACTCTAATGAAATCTCTTCTGCAAAATTTTCATTACCTGCATCAAGTGGTCTTGTGGCAATACCATCTGTAAGAAGAACAATAACGTCCGGAACCTCATCTCTATATCTTGATATCTCGTCAAAGGAAACCTTTAGTCCTTGATAGATATTAGTGTGCTGATTATTCTCATCTGGACCTATAGAAATGTTATCAATTGAAGATGTAGTGCCAAATATTCCTTGTGGTAAATCAAGACTTGCTTCAGTAGCAAATGAAACAACTGACACACTGTCTTCAGACATCAGGTTTTTCACAAAGTCTTTGGCCGCCACCTTTACAGATGTAAGTGGCTCTGGTGGATTATTACCATCATCATTCATACTGCCGGATCTATCAATAATTAGAGATATATCTGTTGGATTCGTACAGACTTCTTCTTTAAGAGCAAATGGTTCTGGCCAAGTGAATACAATATTCCTTTGGGTTTCTCTCAAGAACTTCTCGACAATAGTTCTTGAAGCATTTATAGCATTACCCTCACTATCAAAAATAACAACTGGCACCTCAACTTCACTTAAATCAACAAGGGAGTTGTTTATTAGTGTTGCAGTTATTCTTGGAAAAGACTCAGTACCAACAAGAACGGTATTTGTCACATCGATATCTATACCAGACTCACCAACCTTTTTCCAATCAAGTTCTTTTGTAAAAGTAAATAATGTTCTTGCGATTTTCTCTTCTCCTGTTCTTACAGTTCCTTCGAAAACAACAAAACTATCTCTGTCGGGTATAGTTGTGACACCCCTTCTTGTAGTAATTACATTATTATCCTCGTCATAAGCGGTAAATTCATATGGCGCATAATCTACCCCAGAATGTATGTTCGGATTTTCTACATAAGCAACCAAATTATATACAAAAGGAAGGACCTCAAAAGCTCTTGACCACAAAACCTCGACATCAAGTGCTTCAGATTTGCAGAGCAGCTCACAAGATCCTCCACAATCTACCCCTAACTCATCACCATTTTGCTTACCATCAAAACAACTTGGTCTCTCATACCAAAAAACAAAAAGTACAATCAATATAATTATAACTATTGGAAGAACTACACCAATAGTATACAAAAGACGCCTTCTAGATGACCAACTAAGCATGCATATATAATAACAAAAAAGGCAGATAAACGTCACGGTGACGCCCATCTGCCGGGGTGGTGGGTGCAACTTAAAAAGTATCCATATTGAATACTTTGTTCCGGCGACTACCTACTCTCGCCCAAAGGACTACCATCGGCACTACGGCGCTTAACTTCCGTGTTCGGAATGAGAACGGGTGGTACCACCGCGTCAAATCACCAGAACAAAATATTCAATATATACTCCAAAGAAGAGGTGCGAATATTTATTCGCACAAAGCGGGAGGAAGGATTCGAACCTCCAACCTTCTGGTTGTGAGCCAAATGCTCTAGCCAATTGAGCTACTCCCGCCTCAATGGATCTGGTCGGATTCGAACCGACGACCTCCTGCTTTCACACAGACGCTCTGACTTCTGACATCGCGCGCGCTCTGTCGGAAACAGCCACAACCAAACTGAAGTGGCTCCAGGCTGAGCTACAGACCCTCTAATGAACAAACCTCTTCTTTAGAGTATATAAGTGATTCCACACAACAGGGTAAAGAAATAAATAAATTAGGGATTTTCAAATTTCCTAATAAGATCGGTTAATTAGTACACCTCGGCTAAATACATTACTGTACTTACACCTGGTGCCTATCAACGTGGTCATCTTCCACGGACCTCAACGATTCCTAATCTTAAAGTAGGCTTCCCACTTAGATGCTTTCAGTGGTTATCCAAACCAAACATAGCTACTCGGCAGTGCCACTGGCGTGACAGCCGACAGACCAGAGGTTTGTTCATCCCGGTCCTCTCGTCGTGTATTCCCCTATTTCTAGGAGCACAGACTATACCTTCACCTTTTCTCAGAAAGAGAATAAGGGGCAACATTTTATCAGCAAAAGCCGTCTTACGATTCAGCTTTTTGCCGATCTGTATACGAATATACAAGTCGTTACGGGGTCAAACCAAGTTTTACATATAATTCTTTTTTAGAGCTTTTCCTTCTTGTAGAGTAATTATTTGACTGAATCAACATAATTAAATTGACAAGTTTCTTTAGATCAGACTCTTTTAACTTTCGAAGTGGTGAAGATAATAATATCTCACACCCTTCTATAAGCGCTTCCATCTGAATATGCTTAAACCTTATGTAAGGTTTAAGCATAAGCAAGATCTTTAATACACTAGAATATCCATTTATACGAAGTTCAGACATGCCGTCTTTCCTTCTTGATAGATATCCTATATTAAGCACCCTTTTGATCCATATAAGATCTTTTTCGTGCCGAGTATCTTGGTAGAAACAGATAGTTGCCATAAAACGTACGCCGTTTTTCTGGTCACTACGTTTTTTTATTTGTAGCATTAAACTTCCATCTCCATCAAGAAATCCTGCTATGTAAGCAATATGTTCACTTGATCGACTTCCCACGGTATTACCTTAAAGAGGATTTTGGTCCTCAAGCAAATTATTTCATACACGGACTATGTATGAAATAATTCTCAAACCAAAAACATATGAAGGCTTCACCGTTATGAGTTGCATTTTCCAACAGTCATTTCTGACTGAAGTAGCGAAATTTCACTAGGGACAAATCTTTTCAAGAATCAACGCCTGTAGTAGATAGGAGACCAACCTGACTCACGTCGGTCTGAACCCAGCTCGCGTACCTTTTTAATTGGCGAACAGCCAAACCCTTGGGACCTCATTATTACGTTCCCCCATGTTACCATGGGTATCAGACTATACCATCACCATGTTTTATATATCACTACATAAACTTTAGGTGCAAGCCGTATTATAAGAGTTTTCTTTCACACTCTTATCTCGTCTCTTCTTCTTGCAAAAGAGAGACTCAGTCGTTACGGGAGAGATATCACTTGATCATTGAAGCATAATTTGTACGTCGATTTGCAGATCGGACGTTAAATTTCGACAATGTATCAGCTAGTACAGCCAGATGTTTCAAGACTTTCTTGCTACTCAGATCCGTTCTTAGAATCTTTTTGGCAATCTTTATCTGTTTACATTTTACTTTTGAGTACTTTTCTGCAATTTGCAGTAATTCATATACGTCTTCCTGATTTCTAACTTTCCAGTCGTATGTAGAAGCATTCTTTACAATACTACCTACACTGAATGTTTTTAGAAACCACCTAAGATGTTCTTCGTTTTTTTGGGTTATTTTCAATATAACCCTGACACGAAATCCGTACTTCTTTTCTTTATGCTTTTCAATAGTTGCCATAATGGCTCCATCAGCATCAAGAAATCCAGCAAAATAAGCTTTACTAGCTTCGGGATATTTCTTTCCCACGGGGTTAGCCATCATAATTATTATAACACTTGGGACCTCCAAGTGACATATATTCTGATTAAGCCTCCACCGTTTTGAGCTTGTTTAATTACTCTGATGTTTCCATACAGAGAGAGAAGGTTTCGTTTTCTCCAGCCCCAGGATAAGGTGAGCCGACATCGCTGTCGTTTTGCGTTCCTTTCCTATTTTATTATCTTTAAAGACGAAAATTGTTTTACTCCTGTTACCAGAAGGATCGGACTATATCTTCATCCAATATTTCTATTGGAGATCGGCGTATAGTCTCTACGGGGTTATGCTATGCATAACTTCCCACGGTATTGTCCATACATAAAAAGTATCACTACTTTGCTGGTGCATGGAGTTCACCGTTACAGCCAATTTGTTTTTGTAGAATATTACTATTCTAGGCACCCCGATGTTATGTTCTTTTGTAACATAAAGTTAAGGTGCCGAACACCACCGTCGCTATGGACGCTTAGGTGGTACCAGCCTGTTATCCCCAGGGTAGCTTTTATCCGATAATCTCCGGCCGCATCTAAAGCGGACCGTCGGTTCACTATGCTCTGCTTTCGCATCTGCTCGACAAGTACGTCTTGCAGTTAAGCTCTCTTATGCCATTACACTATCGGCACGGTTTCCATTCGCGCCTAGAGAACCTTTATAGGCCTCTCCGTTACTCTTTAGGAGAGTAGCGCCCCACTAAAACTGCCTACCAGATACTGTCCCGTTACGTTTTTTCCGTAAAGGTTAGAGCATGCCTCTCGCAAGAATGGTATTTCACTGACGACTCCACGATACCCGAAAGTTCGCTTCAAAGTCTCCCATCTATGCTACGCATGAGAAAAACATGACCAATAACAAGTTGCAGTAAAGCTCCTGGGGTCTTTTCGTCTAACTACAGGTAACCGGCATCTTTACCGGTATTGTATTTTCACCGAGCAAATCCTCGAGACAGCTCTCCGTTCGTTACGCCATTCGTGCACGTCGGAACTTACCCGACACAATCTGTTACTTTCTGTTCTAGTTATAATACAAGAACAATGACTCCAAAAAGGAGCGGCTTGACGCGTATCAAGCTCTCTATGTCGCCATAGAGTTCAGACTATATCATTTCCGCGCTATCAAGCTACGGAATTCCGCGTATAGTCGTTGAGGATCCGTTGAAGATTTTCTAACCTTTTACGTTGCCGCTCATGAATGAGCGGATATTTAGTAAGGAATATAGGACAAACCTTACTTAACACCTTACGGTTATTTATTTCATAATGATATACACCATCTTTTCTATATCTAACCTTTCCATATTTCAAGAATTTCTCAAAAAGCTTAATAACTTCTTGGTCTTTCATTGCAACATTGAAATATGGTTGCATACATTTACCACTCTTCTTAAAACCAAAAGAACCCTCTCCATCTAGAATGCCAGCTAAGAAATAGCCTATGGCATCTCTACTGAAATTTTCTTTAGTTGATGAATAAAAAGTTTTTCTTTTTGTTTTGATTTCTCGAAGTTTGTGACGTATATCATCCATTACCTTTACTTTAGCAGAATGTTTACTTGAACCTCTATTATCCTCAAGATACTTAAGCGCATCTCTAAGAATAATAATACGGTTTTTTGCTAAATCACCTGCAATAACTGGATATTTCTCTAAAAAGCTCATTACAATCTTTACTCGTTCTTTCCCACGAGCACTTAAATTGTAAGCGCCTTTAATAGGTGAAATTATCCCTTTATTTTTCATAACTACTTTATTGACATTCTGCAACAACTTTTTGTCTGCATTTGAAACAGTAAAATCAATGGCGTAGTAGTAATGACCTACCGGATTATGGTTTTTTGCCTTAATGACAGAACATGTCATCTCAGCAGCACATAATCCAGAGTAGTAATATTTTTTATCTTCTAACGTTTCCTGCGGATTGCCCGGCTTCTGAATAAATTCAGAATCACTTGTAACATTGTTACTCATACATATATTTTACCAGACAAAGTAAATATGTATAGGTAGTTCAAGATGCTACCGGAATTCCCCGCATACAGCGGAATTTTCTATCAATCATTATAATTGATAGTCCCAGTCGTTTAGGAATTACGCTACCTTAGGACCCTTATAGTTAGGGCCGACATTCACCCGGGCTTATAACAGTCAGCCAACGAACCGAAATTCGTTGACCGCCACTATTTGACCTTCGGGCATTGGTCAGGCGTCACCCCCTATACATCCTCTTACGAGTTCGCAGGGAGCTGTGTTTTTGATAAACAGTCGACAGAGAAACTTTAGCTGCGGCCTATCTTTCGATAGGCAGGCCTTATTGCAAACTTACGGCCGCTTTTTTGCCGAGTTCCTTGAGGATCTCTCACTCGTTCGCCTAGGTCTTCTCGACCCAATCACCTGTGTCGGTTTGCGGTACGGTTTGTATATGTTTAACCTTAGAAGCTTTTCTTGGAAGCGTGTTCAAGAGAATTTAATCAGAGCGAACTCTTAATATTTTCACTCTTCTCGGACTGTAGATGCCGGATTTACCTAACATCTATCCTCAAAGCATGAACGTAAATCCAATAATACGCTCTCTCTATAACACTCCGTCCCTCCATCGGAACATATACAAGTCATGGAATATTAACCATGTGTCCATCACCTCCCCCTTTCGGGATCGGCTTAGGACCGACTAACTCTTCGCTGATTGTCATCGCGAAGAAAACCTTGATTTTTCGGCGGGCAGGGTTCTCACCTGCCTTGCGGTTACTTGTGCCAACATTCTTACTTCCCCACGCTCCAGTGTGGCTCACGCCTTCACCTTCAGTGCTGAGAGGAATACTCTCCTACCACTACATCTTCCCGAAGGTCGACATAGTCCTCAGTTTCGGTACTATACTTAGCCCCGATTATCTGCGGTGCAAAATCTCTTGATCAGTGAGCTGTTACGCTATCATTATAGGATGGCTGCTTCTAAGCCAACCTCCTGATTGTCGGAGAAATTTCACCTCCTTAAGTGCACTTAGTATAGATTTAGGGACCTTAACTTGAGATCTGGGCTGTTTCCCTTTTGACCAATGGACCTTAGCGCCCACAGTCTAACTGCCGTACTTAACGTTCCAGTATTCGGAGTTTGATAGGTTAGGCGAGGTTTCCCCCTGTCCTGACCTTCCAGTGCTCTACCCCTGGACGAAACATACGACGCCAACCCTAAAGCTGTTTCGGAGAGAACCAGCTATTACCAAGCTCGATTAGCTTTTCACTTCTTACCACAAGTCATCCCAATGAGTTGAACGACATACGGGTTCGGGCCTCCATGATTCTTTCGAATCACTTCACCCTGCTCATGGCAAGCTCGCTTGGCTTCGGGTCTTATACATACGACAAATTCGCGCTATTCACACTCGGTTTCCCTTAGCCTTCGGAGGGTAACTCCTTAGGCAAGCCATATATATAAACTCGTTGGCTCATTCTTCAATAGGCACGCCGTGACGGACTGCACACTATGTACTAAAACATTTATGAACTAAAAAATGGTCGGGACAGGAAGAAGGTTGGCCAATCTTCTTTACTGTCCCTGGTGATCTGATCCTAGGCCTTCTTTGGCCAACGGCGTTTGATCAAACCATTTTTTAATTCACAAAGTTAACACACACTGTGCAACCCGCTCCGACTCCTTGTAAGCATACGGTTTCAGGTCTATTTCACCGCCCTTTCCGGGCTACTTTTCACCTTTCCCTCACGGTACTAGTTCACTATCGATCTCCAAAAGTATTTAGCCTTACCAGTTAGTTCTGGTAGATTCACCCGAGCTATTCGTGTCTCGAGTTACTCAAGAACAAGAACAAAGAAGTGTATATGTTTTCAAATACGGGACTATCACCCTCTAGGGCTAAGCTTTCCAGCTTATTCTTCTAACATAAACGTTTCTGACTTCTCTTACGTAAACGTAACATTCTTATCTTACAACCCCGAGCATCACTCCCGGGACACACAAAGTGCATCCTAGGAGTGAAGCTCGGTTTGGGCTCCTTCCATTTCGCTCGCCGCTACTGTGGAAATGTTGCTAAATTCATAGCATTTTTTTCTTTTCCTCCGGGTACTGAGATGTTTCACTTCCCCGGGTCTACTCTCTGGAACAAGTCTCAGAGTTCCTGTAAAAACAGGAGGGTTTCCCCATTCGGAAACCTTCGGATCAAAAGTTGCTAGGCACTTCCCCGAAGATTATCGCAGCCAAGCCACGTCCTTCATCGTCTTTTAGAGTCTAGGCATCCACCGTACGCTCTTAAATTTCCTATTAGGAAATTTAAAAACCGCCTTAATTTATTTATCTATTTGTATCTCGGTGATACAAAATTTTTCTTTACCCTGTTGTGTAGAATCACAACAATTCAGTTGTCAACGAACCTGCCTTGTAAAAAGAAAAAATCCGCCTTTGCGAGCGGACCACACAGACGACCCCATAACAGTTATCTTGTGACCGCTATAATTTCCTCTTTGTTACCTCAGACATGTAGGTACTAGTATATACATAGCGGTTTAATTGTCAACATATTTATCTATATAAAAGAAAAGCCCGATATGTGTAGTTTTTATCACATCGGGCGACAGGTCTCACAACGGCTTCTTCGTCTCATCTGCGCTCTGGCCTACGGCATTTACCGCATTAAAGAGAGCATCCCTTTAAGGGACTAACAAGATAAGAGTGGGGACCATTTTAAGAGCTATCCAGAGACATTTTGCTTTCGAGTTTCGATCACTGTACCCCTTAGGTGGAAACCCTATCTAGTAAACTAGAAACAACCTATCTCCGTTATCTATATACAGTATAACAGATTAATAAATTTTGTCAACCAACAAAAAACTCCCTTTCGGGAGCCCTTTGTTTATAAGAATAAGACTACTTATTTATTAGCAATCTCATTTCTTGTCTTTTCAATGAATGAAGCTGCGGCACTCTGACCTCCAAGACCAAATGATAGTCCTAGAGCAAGAGCTACTGCTACAACAACTCCTGTAAATAGTGTCTGAACAAATGTGGCAGCGATTCCAAGCTGATCAAGTGCAACTAGAAGACCGAAGATCCAGATAGCCCACTTTGAAACATTTCCTGCCAAGTTTGCATGTCCGAATCCTGCAGCATTAACTGATCCGACAACAAGCTTCTTTACGATGTCTCCAAGAACTCCAGCAGCAACTAGTACTACAGCTGCTACAATTACTCGTGGTAGATATAGAAGTACAACTTCCTGTAGGAATAGGTTTACTTGTGCAAGACCAAGAACGTCAAAGGCTGCTACCAAGAAAACGATGATAACAAACCATTTTACCAAAGCACCAACAAATGCTCCTGAATCTAGAGAAACTCCTCCTCTATCAAGTGCTTTTCCTACACCTGCTGATTCTAGCGCTTTGTCGATCTTTAGAGATTTGAATAGTTGAGAAACAACTCTTCCGATAAGTGCCCCAATAATCCATCCAAGAACAATGATGATAAGGGCAACAACTAGGTTTGGCACATACTCTACAAGACCTGCCCACAGATCCTGGAATGATCTTAGAAGTACCTCACTCCATGTATCAACTAACATAGATAATATTATTACTTAATTATTAATAAAATATGTTTTTTTCGCACAAAAGCGAACAAACAATAAATTTAGTTATGGGGCAAGCCCCATACCAATATAATAACACCATTTTTAATTTAAATCACCAAACTTATTCACCACTTTTTGGTGTGGATAGTCCAATATGTCTCTTAGAAGCTTATCGTACATTCCGAGCCTATATTCGAACTCATCTGCATCAAATAGGGCGTATTTTAGCTCTTTTCCTATCTCTGCCTCCATTCCCCTAATAGCCCCCTCCGTACTTCTTTTATCTAGCTTATCCCCAACTACTAACAAATCGACTCTGCTTTCAGGATCATGGATAAAAACTCCAGATAAGATAACTAATTTGACTTGACCTGCATTTTTTAACCTACCAACAACATCAGAGTGCTTTAATGGACCCATTTCTACTAAAAACTCACGTAAAGGCTTAATGTATATGAATTTTGTATTAAGTATCCATGCAGGCCTCTTTTTGACTGAGCGCCTTTTTATTAAACCAATTTTCTCTAATCTATTTAAATCCTTCCTAGCTGTGTCTTTTTGGACCTTGGTTCTTGTGGAAACCTGCTTAAGATTAAAAACCTCATCCTCATTGAATAAAAATAGTCTCATTATCTTAACCTTGGAAGAGCTTCCAAAAATCCTTTCCAGAATATCCATTGATTTCATATACTGATTATATCACACAGACAAACTCCACTGGCTAACAAAAAACCACTCAGTGAGTGGTTTTTTGTAGCTTATTTTAGCTCTACTTTTCCTCCAGCTTCTTCAACCTGTTTCTTTAGGTCTTCTGCTTCTTCTTTAGCCATTCCCTCCTTAAGCATTGCAGGAGCTCCATCTACAAGATCTTTTGCCTCCTTTAGACCAAGACCAAGAACTGCCTTAACAACCTTGATAACAGCAATTTTTTGAGCACCAGCATCTGTAAGTTCGACGTTGAATGTATCTTTTTCCTCTCCTGCCTCGGCACCAGCAGCAGGTCCCGCTACAGCAACAGCAGCAGCTGATACACCAAACTTCTTCTCTAGAAGTTTTACAAGTTCATGAAGATCGATAACTGACATTGACTCAATGGAATCAATGATACCTTTAAACTTTTCAGGAACCTCAACCTCTGCTGATTCTTCCTCTTTTGCTGCCTCCTCAGCTGGAGCAGCCTCTTCTTTCTTTACTTCTTCTGACATATTAATTTAATTAACTATTACTTTCTTTCTTTTGAGCCACAGCATCAAGTGCTATAGCCAATCCCTGTATTGGGGAATTAATAATGTTTACAAACTGAGCCTGTAGAGTCTTAATTCCGGGGATTTGGGCAATTTCAACCATCCCTTCCTTATCTACATACCTTCCTTCAAAGACACCGCCAATTATTGAAACTGCGCCTTCTAACTTCTCCTGGAAATCATAAACTTCTCTAGCTGGTGCTGTCATATCACCTTCTGTATAAGCAATACCTAGCTCTCCAACAAGTTCCGGCATCTCTCCTTCAATTTTTGAATCACCGAAAGATTTCTTTGCTAAAGTTTTCTTAGTAACCATGTAATTTACCCCTTCTCCCTTTAGTTTACTTCGGAATTCATTAACATCACTAACTTTCATTCCGTGGAAATTCACAAAAACCATAGCTGAAGCCTTTTTAATAGATTCAGAAATAGAATCAAGAATTTCTTTCTTCTTATCCTTTGTTAATGCCATAAATAATATATTGGTTTATATATCGACCCCTTAAGGTCAAGAGAATCTTGTCTCGGAAGGATTTATTTGAGCACCTTCTGTCTTTGACCTTAGATATATTAGTATATATAAAATTACATACTTGTAAAGAAATCTAACAAAAAGATAATTACAAGAGAGGCAAGTAGAATCAACAAAAATCTTACTAGTTGCCTAAAAAAAGTCCTATCAAATGGATTATTTGTCATATGTTTTCAACTCTAGCAATATCTATGTCGGGAAAGTTATTAACCTGCTCAAGTAAATATGCCCCCATTTTTTCAACATATGGAGACTTAGGATTCAAATTCTTACCTTCTGACCATATTTCTAGAGTCTTCTCTAGATTTCCATCATACAACTCTGCTATAGCACCTATCGCATAAGTAGTAGGATTATTTGGTGAAAGACTGTATGTTCTTGATATCAAACTCTTGGCTTCCTCTATACTGTCCTCGCCGAGTGCTGACTTTGTAAGCAAAAGATATGAATAGTTTATATTGGCCCTATAATCATTTGGTATATTTTTTAGATATTTTTTATACCACTCCTCATATAAGTGAATCTGTCCAATGCCGTTATCAAAGACTGTCTGATTTCCATTTTTATATAGCTGTGTAAGAAAACCTGATATGAAAGATGCCGAACTTATTCTAATTAATTCAAAGTCATGAGTCTTTGCACTTACTTTTTTTATGTTGATTACCTGCTCTTCATTGGTCGAACTTGTGAAAAGCTTAATTAAAGATCTTTGAGTTGTAAACTCTCTTGAATTTAAGTAAAGAGAGGAGAGGGAAAATATAACTAAAACTATCGCTACCACCTTTTTTTTATCTACAATCTGAGAATCTCCGTTCTCTAACCACAATAGGTACCCAAGTACAAAAGACAAGATAATATACGTAGTTATAGTGTTAAAAGACGTTTGTATCTGAAGAACATGTGCAAATAGCAAAACACCTATTATTTCTGCTTCCCAGAAACCTATCTTTCCTTTTTTATACACCTTATACAAAATAAAGATTGCGTAAGCAAAAAGAATAAAGAAAATTATAAAGCCTATCGCACCCACGTTAACCAGTGTATCTATAAACACATTATGTGCCCTATCAAACCACACCTCATTTAAGTTCTGTCTAAGCATTAATTCAGGATTAAAATGCTTATAAAAACCAAACCTAAAATTCTCTGGACCCCAACCAAGCAATGGCTTATCTTTAAAAGCCTCAAAACCAATGTCCCATACAAGTACTCTGGCCGCACTTGCTTGTTCTATATATTTATTACGAATAAAACTTCCTGGCACAAAAAGCATTGCAACAGCTAAAGAAAATAAGACAATCCAAATAGTGGAATATACAAAAGTAGCCTTTCTTACATTTACAAATCTTCTTAACAAATATAGACCAAGTATATAAATTACAACTAATATAGCCGTAGCTGATGATGCCCTAGCATCCCCTATAAACAGCCCTGGGCTCCAAATACTTCCAACCCGCCACAAGCCGTTTAATAAGATGAATGGCGTGAAGAAGATTAGTAATGCAGATATTCCATATATCCACCTCTTTTCTTTTATAAACCAAAGAATATTAAACAAAAGTCCCAGAAGCAAGAATGAGCCAGCAAAGGTTGCGTTGGCCATGGTAAAGCCAGTCGTGTTTAATAAACCCAAACCCACAGGAGCAAGATCAG
>JALEGR010000037.1 GCA_022763265.1 Minisyncoccota bacterium
GAATAAATCTTTTTATTTCAATAATAAAAAAGAGTAATTTTGAATTGGCTATAGAAAAAGCAGTTGAGTTAGGTGTTTCTTCCATAACTCCAGTTAAAGCTAATAGGAGTCAGTATGATATTTTGAACAAAGAGAGATTACAGAAAATTATAAAAGAGGCAACAGAGCAGTCTGGTAGAGTTACTTTACCTGAGATAAGGGATACTTTGACAACAAAAGAAGTTATTTCCGAGAATCCAGAGATAATAATATTTGATATGGAAGGGGAGAGTATAAAGAATGCTCCTAAAGCAGATTCTATTTTAATTGGCCCAGAAGGTGGGTGGTCAGATGAAGAGAGAAAGATGTTTGATAAGACTTATTCGGTATCTAAAAACACCCTTAGGGCTGAGACTGCTGTTATTGCAGGATTGGTATCTATTATGCTAGTGTAGCTTCGGACAGCGAAGGAAAGGTTCTTTTGCAAAAACACCCGGAAGGGTCCTTAGGAATAAGGAGGCGTCAGATGTCAGAAGGTGGACGTGTTTCGACTTTTAATAACACAATTACTGGAATGGAAAACGTTGTGAAGATGAGTGAACGTATTCACTATCTCATCAATACGATTATTGGCTTTATGGATCACCGGGAAAGAGACATTGGTCGGCCCGACTCCTTCAAAAGTATATATTTCCAGATTGGGAAATGTGCTTGGAGGGTTGTGTATACCCATGAAAGATGTCCTCAGGGAGGTTGGGTTATCTACTGTGAAGTGAGTGGTATTGACTCGAAGTCAGTTTGGGATGTTCGAGATATTAAGGGAACCATAGTCCTTAGTGCAGTACAGGTTGTCTATGAGAATCTTCCTCTTTTCCTTGAAAGAATAAAAAAGGAAGTTCCTGAAATTGCTAAGTTTATGGAGTGCTTCGTTATGGCTTCCAAGGTGCAAATGTAAAGAAAAACCCGTATTTTACTACGGGTTTTATTTATCCATCGACTTTCCAGTGCCTGATCTCAAACGGCATATCAACACCAAGCCTTTCTGATAACTTGAGGCACAGGGTCACTCTCATGTGTTCGGAGCGTGGATTGATATTATGTTTGATAAAAAGACTATTAACCAATTCATCTGACAGTTTATCAACTCCAATTTCCTGGATGATAATTTCAGCAATCTGATCAAGGGTTTTATCCCAGACCGTATTGTGGAACAAAGAAGAGACGATTCTTTTTTGGAGAATTTCCTTTGCTTCCTCTTGGGTTTTGGGACATTTACAAGTGCAATCTCCTTTTTTACACTCGAAATGTTTACCAAATCGACATCTTGGACAGATAACATTTACAGCCATTTTAGACTCCTTCCAAGGTTTCTATGGCAAGACTACATTTTATAGGTTTTTAGTCAAGTATTTATATAAAATCAAGCTAGATTCTGTATAAGTAGGGGATTATTTCTCAAGAAACTCAAATACTTTTTCATTTGTAAGCATTGTTTCTACAAATATTCTGACCCTTTCTTCCGGTGCATCTTTATGATGTGAAAGAATATGTTCCATTTCTTTTTTAACCTGATCTTCCTCAGGTTTAACTTTTTCTTCAAGAGCTATCTTATTTAGTATTAACTGTAACTTTGCTTTCTTTTCAGCAATTGGCATCCATTCTTTTCGGATGTCTTCATCTGTTTTTTTTACTTCAGTTAGATACTTATCATATGTAAGACCAGATTGTTCTATATCTGCTTTGAACTGAGAAAGCATTCTTTCTAGTTCTCCATCGATAAGGAGTTTAGGTATAGATATTTTTGATTTTTCGATAATTGCATCAGCTATTCTGTTTCTCTTCTTGTCTTTAGCTAGTCTTTCTTTCTCTAACATTAGGTTTTCTTTGAGTTTTTTCTTAAAGTCTTCGACATTTTTGAAGTCTCCAAGTTTTTTAACAAATTCATCACTAACCTCAGGTAGCTCTTTCTCACCTTTGCCTTGAGCAATGCTGTTTTGAATATTTGTTACTGCTTCTTCTACTTCTTTATCTTCTATCTTTACCTCCTCCTTCTCTGAGGATATCTTTTTAGATATGGTTTTATAGTCTGGTAAAGTTACCTTTGGCATAACAGCAGTTGTAATTGAAAAACCAAGGTCTTCCTTAGGGGCAAGTTTAGTAATAGATACTTGAGGGTGTCCAAGTGGCTCTATCTTATGTTCAAGTATTATCTTTGGGTATGCATCTGATAGGGCAAGTTCAGCTGCTTCTTGAAGGACACTCATCTCACCAACATTTTTAATGAGGACATCTTCAGGAACTTTTCCTTTTCTAAATCCTTTTATCTCAACATCAGTTGATATGTTTTTTATAGCTCTTTCTCTATATGAGTTTAAGGAGTCAGCACTAATTTCACCAGAAATTTTTACCTCAGAGTCTTTATCATCTTCTACCTTTATATTTTTATATTCCATATTGTCTGACATTCTACCTTATTTGACTTGCTATATCAAAAAAAGCACCTAAAAGAGAGGTGCTTTTCATAATAGATATAAGTCTTACTGTGTTGTACCGCTCGCTTCGAACTCAGTATCAATACTATTCAGTTCGTCATCTATTTGGTTTAGTTCGTCTGTTTCAAGATCTTTTTCTAGTTCTGAAACATCTGAGTTGGCACTTGGATTATATTCATTTGCTTCTTGCCCTAGCCAGAAGTAGAGGCCACCGGCGATTATTATAAGGAGGATTATGATGATTGCGATC
>JALEGR010000038.1 GCA_022763265.1 Minisyncoccota bacterium
TCCTAACAGGCCTTATAAAATACATAAATAAAGTCTCTAGAATAAAGCGCTGGCACCTATTTAATATTTTCCTTAAAAAACTTACCTGATTTATTCTTCCTATCCACAAGTTTAAGCCAATAAAAGTATTGTTTGGATATTCTCTAAAGGAACACTGGTAATACTTCCTACAAGCATCATGTAACAGAACAACGCCCTCATTTTTGACAATATCCCTTGACTCCAACAGGCATCTCCTTCTCTTCCTTCCATCGACAAACATTAAATCAAACTTCTGACCTGTACTTTTGGGGTACTTAATATAATCCTCCATATCAGTGTGACGTTGCCTTATAACACTATTACCAACGTCAAAAAGAACAACTTTCGTGTCAGGATCATTAGACACTTCTTTAGAAACCTTTTCATGCCAACCCTTATTGTATTCAACACTTGTCCACGTATAGGGGATATTCTTCTTTCTTAGAAAGTCTGTGAAATATACAGTACTACCACCACTACCCCACTCTAAAATATCTATCTTTTGACCTTTATAAATCTTCTTAAGAAGCCTTTTGAAGGTAAATATTTCATATAATGACATTAACGGTTTCATAAAAATATATTATAAGACATCAACGTATCTTTTCATAACTTCTATATTTTCAAATAAACTACAGTCAAAAGAGTAGTCTTCTCTAGAAAGAGCCATTTTTATGGCTTTAGACAAAAGGTTGATACTACCAACAGGAACAAGGTATCCAGACGAAACATTCTCAATACTATCATTTAGCCTCTTATTATAATCAGAATCTGGAGAAAGTATTTCCCTTGGACCACCAGATACACAATCTGTAGAAACCACGGGTAAACCACAGACCAGTGCTTCCAGAACAACATTTGGTAATCCTTCCCATTTGGATGAAAGAGCCATCAGGTTAGCGTTTTCCATATATACGTAGGGATTATCTTTCACACCTTCAAAATATACGTCTTTACCCCTAATTAGATCCTGATTTCCATCTCCCACTATTACTAACTTAGCACCTGGGATATCTTCTTTAACCATTTCAAAAGCTTTAATTAGTGTAGGTATATCTTTCTGCTCCACAAGCCTTCCTACAAATAAAATGGTTGGTCCAGATTTCTTAAAAACATCTGGAAGATACTCTTTACTTTTTCCTCTTATAAAATCTATATCCTTTGGACTATAGATCACCTTTATATTTTTACCAGAACCTATAACTTTTTCTAGGTCGCTGGCAATACCTTTTGATACTGCAACAATAACATCAGATCTTCGGTACAAAATCTTGGTAAGGATTGGGATAAACACCTTGTCTTTTATAGACTGAAACTTATTAAATACAACAGAAAGTGGTGAGCCCACTCTTACAACAATTCGACACTTGGTGAAAGATATTTTAGCCGCCAGTAATAAAATTATATTTGCATGTACAGAAGAAGAAAATACTGTATCTGGTTTAATTTTTCTTATAACCAGAGTCAAACTAGGAATAGCTGAAACAAACCTTTTTGAATTAAGTTCAATAATTTTTATTCTTGAATCTAACAATTTAAAACCAGATCCCTTTATATTTATAGAAACCAGCACAACATCTATACCTATTCCCACAAGGTGGTTCATAATATCTGTGGTAACTCTTTCACCACCACCAAGTGACAAGTCAGTAGCAAAAAATAAGACTCTCTTACTATGCATACAACCTACTTATTGCTTTTTTAATTACAGAAACATCAACGTTATCTAAATACCTATGTCTTCCATTCCTCTTTGACTCAAGATATTTATAACCTTCATGTATACCAGAACCATCTCCCTTAACTGTATAAACTATTTTGGCGTTCGGATTATAAAAAGGTAACCAGTATGATTCAGAGCCAACACTGGCAATTACAAGAGATTTTTTACCAAGTACACTAGCTAAATGTGTTATACCCGTATCAACACCAATAAATAAATCTGACCCTTTTATAATACTAGCCATCTCAATTAAACTATGTTTACCAACAATAGACACGCCCCCCTCAACACCAGTATCATCTCTACTTCCACTAACCAAAACATCATGATCTGGGAATCTATCATTTAGTATATTAATGACCTCTTTTTGTTTAGAACCCAGAATACTCCTTCCTTTATTGGAACCAAAAGGATGAAATACTATATACGGCTTTTTATAGCTCACCTCTGTTTTCTCTGGATTTAAAAGACAATCTGGAATAGTTTCCTTAAGTCCAAAATATGGTAAAGCCTTGTACAATATTTCTATGAAAAGTAACCTTGTATTAAATTCTTTCTTAAAATCTATAACTGATCCTCTTAATGCCAGTATTCTTGCAAGCAATTTTACATGCCAAGGATTTTTCCCAATAGTTGGAGTAAGGATTACATAATTTTTTGAAAAGATAAAAGGAAAAAATCTTTGTCCAATAATTCTCACTGGATAACCTGAGGCAAGACCCTGAAACTCTTCCCTTCTCCTTGGAGTACTTATATAGAGATTATATCTTGGGTCTTGCTTATGTATTTCTTTCATCAATAAAAGAGCCATTAAAAAATCTCCAACAGAACCATTTAGCATATATACTACGTTCATATCTCCTTGAGCATATTAGCAACAATAATTTCAGGTTTATATTTTCTGCAAAACAGATCGTAACCCCTTTTTGCAATTAGTTCCCTTTCTTCCTTATGGTTTTTAAGAAATACAATCTTGTTAGCCAGATCTTCCGGATCAGCAACCTTTACAAGAGCAACAGCCCCTTCTTCTGACATCTCTTCTATAGCCCGAGTACTAGATGTTATAACTGCTTTTTTGGAAGCCCAGCCTTCGTAAACTTTATTAGGAACAACTAACCTAGTTTTTATGGTATCACCAAATATACCGAGAACCACACTGGCTTTTGCCATAACCTTACTCATATCAGAATATGGGAATCTCCCAAAGAAAGTTACATTTTTAGTATTTTGCCCTTCAATCCCATATATGTGAAATTGAGTGTCGTTAGCAATATCGGCTGCTCTCTTTATGTAATCAAATCCCTGAAGTGGAATTCCAGTTCCATGGAAATGGACGATAAACTCTTCATTTCCTGACTCCACTGGAAATACGAAACTATCATCACTTCCAACAGGCACAATGGTAAACTTCTTCATTGGTATTTTAAATTTCTTTGCTACATATTCTGCATGAACCTGAGTATCCATTAGTATTTTAGGAGAGAGTACCAAAGAAATCCAGTCTAAGAAAAAATACTTAAATGCCTTAAAAGAAAAAATTCTTCCTTCTTTCCTGTCCTCTATTACAGAGTTGTACATAGAAACAAACATGTCAAAGATTACTTTCTTTCCAAAAAGAAGGTATGCAAACCACACAACAGAGTGTCCTGGAAAAGCTACAATGACACGGTCTATTTTTTCTTTTCTGACATCCTTATATTTTTTATATAAATCTATAAACTTGTCTAAACCAGTCTTTTCTGTCCTACACATCAAAACTCTGTAACCTTTTTTTTCAAGACCAGAAATCAAAACCCTATTTCTTGAATAATTTTCATCAAAAATACCGAAGAATAAGAAAGTCATATTATTCTTTTATATGAGAAGAAACTCTGTTTATCAAGTCCACAATGTTGTGATTAGTAACAACCTCTTCTCTTAACCTCTCCTGCAAATTATGCATATCATCCTTGAGCCCATAGAAGTAGGCCACTTTTCGAGCCAAATCCTTTTCATCATTCTTAATAAATACACAATTAGAGTTAAACTTTGAGAGTATAGGGACAGCTGAGTCATTTGAAGTTACAACTGGGGTACCACAAGCCATAGACTCAAGAACAACCTTGTCAAGACTTCCTGTTTCACTTGAATGTACGAAAACATCAGCCTTCTGGAAATATTTGACACTTTCTGTGTTAGAAATAGGCCCAACAAATTTAACTTTTCTATTAAGGCCTTTTTCCTTAATGTAATTTTTTAACTCTTTGACATAGACTTTATCATCCCGAGTTACAGGACCGCCAACACAAATAAGTTCTGCATCTAAACCCTTATTTACAAGCATACTAAGAGCTCTAA
>JALEGR010000039.1 GCA_022763265.1 Minisyncoccota bacterium
GTAGCAGCTGAAATGTCTAATGCAACATCGGAAGATAAACGATGTGTTGATTTTTGGTGAGCTTCACATGCACTACGTACCATCTCACTTTGTTCAACATAGCCCAGAGGCATTGTCATCATATGTGGAGGTACCATAGGTTCATTGAGAGTTTTTGGATCTACAGTATCTGAAGTCATGCACACAGGTAGAGGGCTATTTGCTAGGCGTCTACCGAAATAAGCCATACCTCTTGCCCCTACCATGTGGGGCAGGGCTGTTAATTCTTCATCACTTAATTTCCTTTGAGTACCGTAGCTTGCTAATGTTGCTTCTACAACATCAGGGTGACATTCTACTTTGCCCTCTTTAGGAGTGATTTCAAAACCGTATAGTACGGCCTCAGTTAGATCCCATAGGAGAGGACCAACAAACATTTCGTCATAATCTATAACCGTAATTTTACCGGTGTCGTCCACTAAGAAATTGCTTGGATTTGCATCCCCATGACATATCCCTACAGGAAGTGACCCAAAAGTTCTGGATGCTTCCTGAAGTACTATAAGCCTATCTATAGATTGAGCAATTAGGCCAGATTTAATCTGGTCTGCATACGTCATAAGTATATCTCTATTTTCAGATCTTGTTGTATTGCCAGCATGAGCTCTTAATCGCTCCATTGTCGTGGCAACATATTTTGAAGTCTCACTTGTTGGATCAGTAAGTTCTGATCTAAGTGTTTCTAAATCTTCTTCTCCAGTGAATCCGAAGCCTTTTAAGATTTCTTCCTTTGTTGCCTGGAAACTAAGAGGGTTAGTTTGTACTGGGTGTGCAGTAGTATCAAAGCTAGCTTCTGTTTGTGCTGCATGCATCTGTCCTATGGTTCTTGCAACACCCTCACTATATTTAAAATAGTGAGGATCCCTGTCTTTAACAGGGTAAGGTGTTGAACGCCCAACACATGCCTCCATCATAATCACATTATACCCTTCAAGATCTGTGTGTGCTGTTACATCACCTACAAGCGTTCCATCTTGAGTAGATAATGTTTTAGGAGTAGGTACTCCGTGTTCAGCTAAGAACTGCATATAATATGTTGCAGAATGAGGATCAAAACCTTCTTTTCCAGAACTGCCAGGTTTGGATAGCTTTAAGAAAAACGGATCTGACGTAGTTGGATCAATAACAAGAAGTCCATATGAAAAACCGCCGCCATTCATTTCTCTAATTTCAGCACCATCAAAGCGTTCTCCATAATGCTTGGATATACATGTTCTAACAGCAGAAAAATTATCAGCTTTTAGTGATTCAGGAAGTCTTGTCATTTTACTTATTGTTATTTTTAATCAGTCTAACAAAATCGTGATGTTTATACTAGCCTTTGGTTAACAGTCTAAATGAGCGATAATATATCTTATGGAAAATAAGACTCGTTGTACTATCAAGTAAAAGCTAATAGAAAATATGAAACTTGGCCTAAATCCCATAAAGGTACGTAAACCGCCACAGAATTCTCTGTAATTCCCTTGTTTCCTAGAAAAATTAAAATATTATTTTTGTTAAAACTTCTAAAAATGGATTACACAGAAAAGATTGCATTGGATTATTTAAAAAATTTGGGACACACAAACATTGTTTATGAGCCTGAAGGAAATTGTAGGCCTCCAGACTTTCATATAAAACAAAATAATGTAATACTTGCTGTAGAAGTCCGTAGATTTAACCAACAAAGAAAAAATCCCCATACTCAAAAATATCAAGGAAATGAGTACTGTGAGATATCCGATTTTCTAAGACAAAAACTATCCAAACTTAGTGCGCCATATCATATAGATATTGTGATTAGAAACCTTTTTTCACACTCTAAAAAAAAATTAAAGAAATCTTTAGAAGAGCACCTTAAAAGAATAGATAAAGAATTATCTAACTCCAACGTTGCAAGCGCTTTTTACATTATTCCTCCTCAAAAGTGGGTAATCTCATCAGATAGGGAGTATTCCTCCCCTCCTTTGCCTGCTTTTAGTATCGAATACATACGATGTAAAAAAGATGAGGTGCCTACAATATTTAGTCTAAATTCAGATTCAGAAGGAGGATGGGCAAGTGACTATTTAGAAAGTTTACAAGCTTGTATTGATGAAAAAGATAAGAAAATGGAAGAAATCAACCAAACAAAGTGGCTAATTTTAGTAGTATATAAGAGTTGTATCCCTGATCAATTATTTTTGAATGAAAATTTTATAATTGGCGTATCGAATTTAAGCAAAAGATCTTTTAAAGAAGTAACATTAATAAGCTCTACATCTGAAGAGATATTAAAATTCTAAATCAAAAGTCCTAAAATTGATTACATAAAACTCCTGCGTTATAGATCCAATGGTAGTTTGAGTGATCCTGTGGCGGTTTACGTACCTTTATGGGATTTAGGCCTACTTTAGGCTACACATCACTAATCGATAATTAACATTATGGAAAATATATAGGATTTAGGTTGATATTAACACAGCCAAAGTTTCTAGTATTGTTGTCGAATATTCTAAAATAATAAAGTAGATGTGAACAAGCATGAACACGATTGGTATCCTATACTCTACATCGGTAAATGGTCTATATAAGCTAGGTTTTTGACCTTCCCCTAAGGCCGTCCATTCTGCATCATAAGGCGATAGGGGCAATAATTTTTCTATTTCATGAACAACTTTAAATTTCCCACTGTTGAGCTGCTTATACGATAGTACTAGCCTATACCAAAAGTAACATAATAAAACCCCAGCTATACTGAGCATTACCTTAGCTGTGCCTATATAACCAGTTATACCAAGAAGAGCGGTATTGATTGTAAGAAAGAAAGTATTAGCATTTTGTCTTCTATTGCTTATTGCATCAGCCTTATCTACGTATAGTTTATAAATTTCTAAACAATGAGTTCTATAGGTTTCACCATATTTACTTTCTTTTTCTACAATTAAGTTCTTAGCGATGGCATTTGTCATAAAGTCCCCATATACCGTTAATAACAGATTCTTTTTTCCAGCCCGTACTATCCGTCGCATTTTCTAATACGACAGAAGAAGATCTTTCTCTGCCCCATAGTTTGACAGCAAGAATAGGTTTATTGTACTGCTTAGCTCCTAGAATCTCTTGTTTAATCCACTTACTGTAATTAGCAAACATTCCCGTAGGAATAACTACAATATCACTCTTCTCTATTCTAGAGAAAATGGCTTGTCGAAGTGCGGCGTCTGTAGGTGTGTTATGGATCGGGCTTTCTTTAGGGACAGACTGATTTTTAAAAGATACTGGAACATTTGCTACACTCCATGAAGTCTTAAAGATCCATTTTGACAATTTATCATAATTCTCAGAGTATTGCCAAGAATGGCTTATGAATACACCAATGTTATGCTGTAATCGCAATGCCGTATTATATTGTAAATTTTGTGATAACCCAACCAATCCTTTTGGTTGTTCTGTTGTTACGCCTCCAACTAGTCTAGCAAGAGTAGATGTATGCTGTCCCAATGCATTTGGTTGTTTATTTAGGGTATTACCAAGCAATTCAAGATAATTAGTCATTTTCCACTCCTCCATAAGATAAAATATCTCGGATATGTAGTAACCGAGAAGAGTGTTTTCAAGGTTATAAAAATATAAATTTTAGATATATTATACCTCTACACCCAAATCTTTACCTAACTTTGGTGTTTTACTTTGTAGCTTATTAATTTCCGTTGATATGGATTGACTGTCTTTATGTAGAACGGATAGAGTTTTGATTTCCTTAGGATTCTCTGTAATTCCTATGTTTTCAAAAAATTACCTAGTACCTACTGATAAACATAATCATCATCTGCAGCCTTATAAGGCTGAATACGATCTATCTGCTCTTTCAGTTTTGATTTAGCCTCGCTGGTATCATACAGAATTTGAAGACGTTGAAAGAACCCCTCTGACATACCAAAGAACTTACATAGCCGTAAGTCAGTGTCTGCTGTTATATCACGTGTTCCTTTTACGATGGCATGGATACGATTTGCAGGTACATCCAAAGCTTTTGCAAGAGCGTTTTGACTCATACCAAGCTCTTCTATAAACTCATATTTTAGTATTTCACCGGGGTGAGGATTATTTAGATTCTCTGTCATATCAAAACACCTTTTTAATTATCTTAGTGATAGTCAATAATTTCAACATTAGTAACTTCACCATCATTCCAGACAAAACAAATACGCCATTGATTGTTAATTCGGATACTCATTTGCCCTTTTCTATTTCCTACTAAGCCTTCTA
>JALEGR010000040.1 GCA_022763265.1 Minisyncoccota bacterium
AGGGCAGAGAAAAAGATTGGACTTTGGTTTCAAGGACAGTTACTTCTTGTAGTTATCATTGCAATTCTTACATATCTAGGATTAACCCTGATCGGAATTGAGCACTCACTACTTCTAGCTGTTTTAGCTGGTATGTTTGAACTGATACCACTCTTTGGTCCAATCTTGGCGGGAATTCCAGCAGTAGCTATAGCTTTTCTTACTGGAGGAGTTACCAAAGCGCTTATTGTCATCGCACTTTACTTAATTATTCAACAGTTTGAAAATCAATTGATCTATCCTCTTGTTGTAAAAAAGGTTGTTGGAGTACCAGCAATCATAGTAATCCTTGCTCTTATCGCCGGTGGAACACTGGCAGGATTCTTAGGCATAATACTATCTGTTCCAATAGCTGCAGTTTTGATGGAACTGTTTGTTGATTTGCAGAAAAAGGGATGAAGCAACCATTTTATATAACAACTACACTTCCATACGTAAATACAAAAGCTCATGTCGGACATGCGCTTGAGTTTATTCGTGCTGATACATTAGCTAGGTATAAGGCATTAACTGGTTTTGAGGTTTTTCTCAATACTGGAGCAGACGAGCATGGCGTGAAGATTTACCAAAAGGCCAAAGAAGAGGGTAGGGATGTTCAGGAATATGTTGATGAGTATGCAAAACACCTTGAGGATTTAACTATAAAACTTGGAATGGCAAGAGATGTGGATGGTATTACTTTCAACTTTACAAGGACAACTAATAAAGAGCACACAGAAGCCGCTAAAAAATTCTGGAATATTTGTAAGGAGAATGGTTACATTGAGAAGAGAAAGTACAAAGGTCTTTACTGTGTTTCTGATGAACTATTCATTCCAGAGAAGGATTTAGTTAACGGTAGGTGCCCAAATCATCCTGATAAGGATTTAGAAGAGGTTGAAGAAGAGAATTACTTCTTCAAGGCAAGTGCCTTTTCAGAGGAGTTAGTTGATTTATATGAGAATAATCCTGACTTTATTTTCCCAAAGGAGAGGCTAAACGAAATGAAGTCTTTAGTAGAAAAAGGTTTAGAGGATTTTAGTATTTCAAGGTTGGCTGAGAAAATGCCTTGGGGTATACCTGTTCCATATGACCCAGAACAAGTAATGTATGTTTGGTTTGATGCTTTAGTTAACTATATTAATGTTATTGGCTGGCCAGATGATTTAGATTCATTTAATAAGTGGTGGCCTGTTACACAATATTGTGGGAAAGATAATACCAGGCAGCAAGCCGCTATGTGGCAATCAATGCTTATGGCTGCAAATTTACCTCCTTCAAGAAGGATAGTTGTAAATGGTTTTGTTACAAGTGGCGGAGTAAAAATGTCTAAATCATTAGGCAATATTGTAGATCCTCTGGAACTTATTGATGAGTTTGGGATTGATGCTTTAAGGTACTATGTCCTCAGAGAGGTAAATCCTTTTGAAGATTCTGATTTAACTAAGAAAAGATTTTTGGAAGTATACAATGCTAACTTAGTAAATGGTCTTGGTAATTTGGTCTCTAGGGTTATGAAGATGTCAGAAGACTTTGGTGTTAGCTATACTAATGAGCAAATTACTGAAGTGATTGAGGCAGAAAGAGAAGATGTCTTTTCTGTTGATTCTAAGTATAGGGAAGGAGCAGAAGAATATAGATTCAATGATGCCATGGACGCTGTCTTTAAGGTGGTTCAAGAGACAGATGAGTTTATACAAAAAGAAGAGCCCTTTAAGGTTATAAAAGAAAATAAAGAAAAAGCTCTGCAAGATGTATTTACCTGTGTTCATTCAGTAATTAAGATTTCTCAGATGCTTTTACCTATGATGCCAGAAACTTCAGAAAAAATAGTTCAGGCCGTTTTGGAGAATAAAAAACCAGAAGAACCAATTTTTCCAAGAAAATAATATGCCCGAGTATATTGATTGTCATGCTCATATAAATTTTCCTGATTATGATTCAGATAGGAGTGAGGTTATAGAGAGAACCTTGAGCCAGAACACTTGGATGGTTAATGTTGGCACTAGCAATAAAACCTCAAAAGAAGTTGTAGATTTGGCGAATAAATATTCTAATGGAGTCTATGCGATTGTTGGCTCACATCCTACAGAAGAAGGGTTTAATAAAAGTGAGATAATGGAATTAGCCAAAGATCCAAAGGTGGTGGCTATTGGGGAAACTGGACTAGATTATTTTAGAGATGGTTCCCTTGAGGCACAGAGGGATATTTTTGAATCTCAAATTGAAATTGCTAATGAGATAGGGAAGCCATTGATGTTACATATCAGAGGATCTTCTGGAAGCATGGATGCCTATGAAGACACTATTTGTATTTTGAAGGAAAAGGCCAAAGTTTCTGGCAACGCTCATTTTTTTGCTGGTACAGTTGATGTAGCTAAAAAATTTCTAGAAATTGGATTCAGTATTTCTTTTACAGGTGTTATTACTTTTACGAAAGACTATGATGAGGTAATAAAATATGTTCCAGTTGAATCCATTCTTTCCGAAACAGACTGTCCATTTGTTGCACCAAACCCTTTTAGAGGTAAAAGGAATGAGCCCCTTTATGTTAAGGAGGTGGTAAGTAGGCTAGCTGAAATAAAAGGTTTGGAATTGGAAGAAGTGCAGACTATTCTAGTTGAAAATGCTCTGAGGCTATTTTCTATTGACAAATAATCTGTGTGATATATGATTTCTGGTGGCTCAAAGCCGCGGCTACCGCTTCTCTTTTTCCAGGCTATGATGAATGGAAACTCATAGTAATGAGATCGAGAGAGGATCTGAGGCCTATTCCACCTACTTTTGAGAGTCCGAAAAGGTGGTTTATAGGCTTCCAGAGACCCGTGTCTCTCATACTCGGAGACATAGATGGTGTGCTCGCGCAAAGACTCTGCTTATTGCAGGGTCTTTTTTTATGTGCTAACTTATCTTTGTTATGACTCCTTAGTAGATGTCGCTACTTGGGTCCAGCAACAACCAGGTCATAGCTATTATTAGTTGTTTTTTATTTTAATGGAAAAACAAATATACGAAATAGGATTTCATATCCTACCAACAGTTGCCGAAGAGGCACTAGGTGATGAGGTTTCGAAAATTAGAACTGAAATAGAAAAAGGAGGGGAGGTAATATCTGAAGAATATCCTAAGCTCCAAGATCTAGAGTATAGTATTAGTAAATATATAGACACTAAGAAGTCAAAGTTTGATAGAGCTTACTTTGGCTGGATAAAGTTTGAAGGAGATGCCGAGTTGGCACTGTCTATTAAGAAAGTTTGTGACAATCACAGTAATATTCTAAGATACTTGATCATAAAGACTGTTAGAGAAAATACTTTGGTAAAACCAAAGGAGCCTAAAAAAGAGGGGGAGGTAGAAGGAAAGGAATTTTCTAAAGAAGAAGTTGATAAAAGTATTGATGAATTAGTGATAGAATAAAGTTATATAATCTAATCACTAAGTACTATGTATATCAACAAAGCAATGTTATTCGGAAATTTGACCAGGGACCCGGAATTGAAGGCGCTTCCTTCAGGTACTCAGGTTACAAATTTCTCCATAGCCACAAATAGGGTATGGAAGGACAAAGATGGCAATAATCAAAACAGTACAGATTTCCACAATATAGTTGTATTCGGTAGGCAAGCAGAAACGGTTGCACAGTATCTAAAAAAAGGTAGTTCAGCATATGTCGAAGGGAGAATACAGACAAGAAGTTGGGATGCTGATGACGGAAGTAAAAGATACCGAACAGAGGTTGTGGCAGACCGTGTCCAGTTTGGACCAAAAACTGGTGGATCTGGGTCTGCTGCCTCTGCAGGTTCTGAAAAAGATGCCTCAGGTAATGACGGAGATCAGATAGATTATCCAGAGGAAGAAATTAATCCAGAAGATATACCATTCTAAATATGAAAGAAAACACAAAAAAACAAAATATAAACCACATTGACTATAAGAATATTGAACTTATTAAAAAGTTCATAAACCCACATGGTCAGATAATGGGAAGAAATAAGACAGGTCTAAGTGCTATAAACCAAAGGGAGCTTGCACAGGCTGTAAAGAGGGCAAGATTCATGGCTTTATTGCCGTATATCTCTAACTAGTTTTCGCGACCAACGTACTCTCCAGTTGCGGTCTTTACTACCAAAACATCACCTTCCTTTATAAATAGAGGAACGGTTATTTTGGCACCTGTCTCAACAGTAACTTGTTTTGTGGCACCTTGAGCAGTGTTTCCTGCAACTGCCGGAACAGCTTCAGTAACTTTAAGTGCTATATTTATAGGTAAATTTATACCAACAACTTTTTCATCAAAATACAGAGCTTCTATATCTTCGTTTTGCTTCATGAAATTAGATTGATTTCCTATAATATCTCCACTAAGAGCAAATCTATCACTAGAATCATCAGGATTAGAAAACCAAAACTCCTCAACATTTTGTTGTCTGTTAAATTTGTTAAATAAATATTTTATCTTCTTTTTTACAATGTCAGCTTCTTCAACTTTATCCTGTTGGTGAAAGGAGTTTTCTAAAACTTTTCCTGTTATTAGGTTTTTCAGTTTTGTTTGATTAACGGGCTTTCTTTGTTGTTTTCTAAATACATGAGAAGAAAGAACCTCGTAGGGTTCTCTATTCCATACAATATATTTTCTTTCTTTTACTTCATTGTATTCAAGCATTCTCCTTCAGATTCTTTTGTATGTCTTTCAGGATTGCACTAGCACTTTTTTTGTTCTCTTTCAGATAGTTTCTTGCTGCATCATAACCTCTTCCTAGCTTCTCTTCTCCGTATGAGTACGAAGCTCCTGACTTTTCAATTATCCCTAGTTTCTCGCCAAGTGCTAGAAGTTCTCCTGTTCTAGAGACACCTTCGTTATACATTAAATCAAACTCTGTAACTTTGAAAGGAGAGGCTACTTTGTTTTTGACCACTTTCACTCTAGTACGTGATCCCATTACCTCGTCTCCTTTTTTGATTTGAGCGATTCTTCTAACATCTAACCTAACAGAAGAGTAGAATTTTAGGGCATTTCCTCCAGGGGTTGTCTCTGGGTTTCCAAACATTACACCAATTTTCATTCTAATCTGGTTTATAAAGATTACAATGGTCTTACTCCTTGCAGTAACCGCTGTTAGTTTTCTTAGAGCTTGGGACATTAGCCTGGCTTGTTTACCTACATGATGTGCACCCATATCTCCCTCTATTTCATCTTGTGGGGTTAGGGCTGCTACAGAGTCAACTACTACAATGTCTACTTTTCCTGATCTAACTAGTGTTTCTACAATCTCTAGTGCTTGCTCACCAGTATCTGGTTGAGATATTAGTAGTTCGTCTATTTTTACACCGAGTTTTTTAGAATACTCTGGGTCCATTGCATGTTCGGCATCAACAAATGCACATAGGCCTCCTTTCTTCTGTGCTTCTGCGACAGCATGGAGGGCTAGGGTTGTTTTACCAGATGATTCTGGACCATATATTTCAATAATTCTTCCGCGTGGTAGACCACCTACTCCAAGTGCCCAGTCTAGACCAATTGATCCTGTTGAGATTATGTCCACGTCAACTTTTGGTCTTTCTCCAAGCTTCATTATTGATTCTTCTCCGAATTTTGTTTTTATGCTTTTAAGGGCATCGTCTATATTTTTGACTTCTTCTTTGGCTTTTTTCTTGGCTGGCATATTATTTTAGTATAAGGTGAATATCTTTCTCTACTTGTCTATTGAATTTATCAATAGCACGTATGGTTATTATATTATAGCCTGGCAATAGGATCAATTTCTCACTAAAAAAGCCTTCCGGGGTAGTAAATATCTGATTATCATTCAAATACAGGAAAGATATATTTCTAGCTTCTCCCTCTATGTCTATTACAGGATCTTCAAAAGAGGATCCATTTTCTGGTATATAGATGTTTATTATCGGGCCTCTTATAAAGTCGTATCCCTGGTATGTAAAATATGATCCAGTTAGTATGACTAATACTATAACTACTAAGATTTTAGTAGTTTTCATCTTCCTCTAGGGTTTCCTCTGGAATATCAGAGGATTCTATCTTTTCATTCACGTCTCGTGGTTTTGAGCCGTTTGCAGGTCCAATAACTCCTCGTTCTTCTAGGAAATCTATTAATCTAGCTGCTCTCGCATATCCTATTCCAAGCTTTCTTTGTAGATATGAGGTAGAAGCCTTTTGGGTCCTAATGACTAGATCTTTAGCATCTTCGTACAGATCATCTTCAGAATCATCCTCTTCAAGGCTTTGAGACAATATTGATCCATTGTCGTTGTTTGCGGTAAAGTCTATTTCATCTGGAACCTCATCCTCGTAACTATCAGCTAGATATTTTGCTACTTTCTTCACCTCGCTTTCCGATATGAATGCTGATTGGAGTCTTTGTGGTTTTGACATTTCTCCTGAAAGATACAACATGTCTCCAGCACCAAGTAGTTTTTCAGCACCAGAACCGTCCAAAATAGTTCTTGAGTCTATTTGTGAAGAAACTTGTAGGGCAATACGAGCTGGTATGTTTGCTTTGATAAGACCAGTTATAACATTGACAGAAGGTCTTTGGGTTGAAAGTATAAGATGGATTCCTACTGCTCGACTCATTTGGGCTAATCTGACAATTCCTGCTTCTAGCTCTCGTGGGTAGCTCTGCATTATATCTGCTAGCTCATCAATAACTATTACTATATAGGGCATTTTTTCTGGCAACTCTTGTCCTTCCTTCGCCTTTTTCATAGCAGGCCCTAAGACATTACTGTGGTAGGAACCAATATCTCGAACTGCTTCAGATTCTAAAATGTCGTATCTTCTTTCCATTTCTTTGGCGGCCCACTTGAGTGCTAGAATTGCTTTCTTTGGATCTGTAATTACTGGTGTAAGTAGGTGAGGGATCTTATTATATAAGGTTAACTCAACTCTTTTTGGATCAACCATGACGAATCTAAGATAGTCTGGGGAGTTTTTGTAAAGTAGGGAGGTTATTATGGCGTGTATTGTCACAGACTTACCTGATCCTGTTGCACCTGCAATTAACATGTGTGGCATTTTTGCAAGACTAGACACATGAGCTGTTCCAGAGATACTTTTACCAAGAGCAATAGCAAGGGGCTTACCCAGATTACTAAATGACTCGGAGGATAGTAGGGTAGCCAGGCCAACAGTTGTCTTGACACTATTAGGTATTTCTATACCAACAAGTGATGTTCCTGGAATAGGGGCTTCAATTCTGACTGGATGTGCTGCAAGGGCAAGGGCCAGTTCATTTTGAAGTCCAACTATCCTAGAAAGCTTCACTCCTTCTGCAGGTTTAAGACTGTACCTTGTAACAGATGGTCCAATTGAAACCTCATTCATTTCAACAGGGATAGAAAAGTTCTGCAAAGTTCTTTTTATTATATTTGCATTTGCTTTGACGTCTCCAACTCCTGGTTTTCCCTTATCGGTAGACAGTAGTGAAAGGGGTGGCGGAGTGTAGGGTTTATTGGAATTTGAGTTAGAAAGTATGTCAATTTCCTCTGATTTTCTTTCGATTTTTTCAACTGGGGGTGGGGTAGTTATTTTAGGCTCATCAACAACCTCTTCTTCCTCTTCAAAATATTCCTCTTCGGTATCATTTATCTGTATAGTATTGTCTTCATCGGCGTCTTTTTTCTTGAAGATATTTCCAACTGAAAGGAGTTTTTGTATATGTATACCTATGTCCAGAATAATTAGGAGAGAGATAATTAATACTGAAAGAAGAATAATAACTGCAGCATAGATGTCAATTAGGGCAACAAGTGGATATGAGATCACGTTACCAACTATTCCTCCCCGTGTATCAAATGCTATGTCAATTAGTCCAAGTCCAGATATTATAAATAGTAAGGCACCTATCGTTTGGGGTAGTGCAACATTTCTTTCCATTGATTTCATAAATGAAATTGACAGCATAATTCCGAGTATTGGCAGAAGAAAATACCCAACTCCCAAAAGGAAATAGAGTCCTCCATAGATTTTTTCTCCAACTATTCCAGCTACTCCAACACTTGATAATAGAAGAAAAACTGAGATAGCAAAAAACACTACAGCAATTATGGTGTAATTTGTTTCAGATTGAAGGTTTCTAAAGAAATTTCTGCGCTTCTTTTTGTTCGCCATAAATTTTAATAGGCTAATGATATCACAGAGAATAAAAAGACTCTTTACTTTGATAAAAGACTATATTAATCTTAAGTTAAGTGTCTCTTATTTTTTAACAAAATGTCCTAAAAATATTAAGGACACTACACAAAAGTATAAAAGACATAGAAATTTTCATGGATCAAAAGAGCCTTACAAAATGGGACTTATTAAAGACAGACAAGAAAAATTTAGTTGAAAAAGTTGATAAAATTTCTACAGCTCTATACTTAGTCAGTTCTCTGATGTCTGACAAGGAGCCTATTAAGTGGCAGATAAGAAAGAATGTAGTTGGCGCTATAGGTTATTCAGGTGAAGACAAAACAGAAGATTTGATTAAGGTACTAGAAAATACAAACCACTTACTTTATCTATCTGCCAGGAGTAATCTAATATCAAGTATGAACCTGGCTATTATAGAAGATTTCATATTGAATTTAGTAGATGCTTTAAGTAATAGGGAGAATTTTAAGGAGCATCTCCAGGTAAGGGAAGATTTGTCCGAAAAAGGACAAAATTATATAAAAGACAAAAAAGAAACAAATAATGTCCTTTATAAACCACAAAAGACATTAAGAACTTCCGGTAGAAAAGATAAAAGGAGGGAAATGGTTATTGGAGCTCTTAAAAAAAGGAATGATTCAAGTATAAAAGACATAACTAAGGAAGTAAAAGGGTGTAGTGAAAAAACTATACAAAGAGAAATTAACGATCTCATAGAGGCTGGATTAGTCTCTAAGTCCGGAGAGCGTAGGTGGAGTAGATATTCTTTGAGGGCTAGATAGTTGACTTTTTGACCTTTTTTGGTATTCTCTATAGATTACGGGTTTTATTAAAAACTTGTAAAGTTATCCACAAATTAGCTGTTTCTTTGGTTATAAAAAAAGAGCTATAATTTGTGGGAAGGCAGATTTTTACATATCTGTTGGAAGGTAATAAAAGACGTTTGAAACGTCTTAGATTATAAGGGTTCATTGACAGATAAATAGGGATCTTAAAATCATTACAGACAAACCTGGTTCCGCTGGCCTAAATTTTTTTATTAGGTACTGCTTGCAACAAAGATAGAGATTCAGATCAAAATTTTCCAGCTACTCTTTTGTATTTGTGGTCGAATCAGAAATATAAAAGAATTGAAAATTGTAGCTGGTCCAATTGTCCCAAAAGACAAGAGGATCAAAAACAAATTATTAGCTTCAAAAGAAGCTGCATACTTGTCTATTATTAGAAGCGACATGTATGTAGAACATAGCACTCTCTTCACAACATTAGAAGTAATGAAGAGATGTTATTAATTAAAAAAGATTAATTTAGTCATGACTGTATTAAGAAAATCAGAAAGTGCTAAGTATCTTGCAGGGATTGCTATCCTTGGAATGATCACTTTTGCTTTCGCATTTGCAATTCCACAGGCTCAGGCTTCATCGACAGTTGATGTTGTATGTGCTCTTGTGAATTGTGATGCTGCAACTAGAGCTGCCCTAGAAGCCGCTCTTGGAGGCAGCTCAACAGGAGCTTCTTACACATTCACACAGGACCTAACAGTTGGTTCAACAGGTGAGGAAGTAAGACAGCTTCAAATGTTCTTGAATAACAACGGATACACAGTTGCTGCATCAGGTGCAGGATCTGCAGGAAGTGAATCAACATACTTTGGTTCATTAACAGCAGCTGCTCTTGCAAAATACCAGGCAGCAAATGGTATTGCTCCAGCTGTTGGATACTTTGGTCCAATAACACGAGCATCTGTTAATTCAATGACATCAGGTTCATCAGATTCTTCTTCATCATCAAGTTCAACAGGACTTCAGGGTGGAGCAGGGTCAATCAACGATGCTGATTACGTTTCAAAACTTTCAAATGAGAAAGTTGGAGAAAACGAAGAGGACGTAGAGGTGGCAGGACTTGTTCTTGAGGCTGACGACAACTCAGACATTGAGCTTGTTGCAGTTAACCTTAACTTCTCAAAAGGAACAGCTAACCGAGATTTTGACAAATATGCAGATGAAATATCTGTATGGTTTGACGGAAAGGAGGTTGCAAGAGTTGACGCTGATGAATTCGAGGATGACAAAAACTATGACAGAACTATCACTCTAAAGAGTGGTGCTGTTATTGACGCTGGAGACACAGGAGAGCTAGTTGTAGCTGCTTCTGGAGTTTCAAACCTTGACTCAAACGATGCTGGTGAAACTTGGACACTAGAGTTTGAATCAGTAAGATTCAAGGATGCTCTTGGAGCTGTTGTTACAGACTCTTCAACAGGAGATATCAACGATGGATCAGGACGAACATTCTCATTCGAGACGTTCGCTACTGCTGCTGACGTTGAATTAAAGATCACTGATGGAGACGACTCTGTTAATGACGCAAGAGTTATCGACGTTGATGATACTCAGGACACTGATGGTGTAGAGTTGTTCTCATTCTACCTAGAAGCAAAGGGTGACTCAGACATCACAATTGATGATATGCCAGTAACATATACATCAGTTGGTACAAACGTTGACGACATCGTTAACACTCTTGAATTGTGGATTGATGGTGAGCTAGTTGACTCAGTTACAGCTCCTTCATCAGCTACAACAACAACATCTGTTACTTTCGACAACTTTGATTACACAATCTCAGCTGGAGATAAAGTAGAAGCTGTTATCAAGGGAGATATTAACGATATCGAAGCTGGAACATTTGACGAAGGAGACACATTGTCTGTAGCCTTCGGAGAGACAGAAACAGATGACTCAGCCTTCGACGTTGAGGACGAGGATGGTACAGATCTAGTTGATGCTGACAAGACAGGTTCAGCTTCAGCAGGAGCTCACTCATTCTACTCAACTGGTATCGCAGTTGACTTGATCTCAACAAGCACAGATGTTGCTGTTGGAACAAGTTCAAACGATGATTCTGGAACCTTTACAATTAAGTTCAAAGTTACATCTGTCGATGGAACAATCTACATCGCTGATTCAGCTGGTGTTTCTACAAACACATCAAGTGCTCAGCCTGCAGACATCGATGGAACTGATGCAGTTGTTTACAACGTTCTAAAGGACGGTTCAGCAACAACATCAGCTTCTGCAACACTTACAAAGTCAGATGCAGGGGATGCAACAAGAACTTCTTCAAACCTAAACTGGCAGCTTGATTCTGGAGAGTCACAAACATTTACTCTTACAGTTTCACACACCAACGTTGACGGTGGTGCTGGGCTATACCAGGCAGTTTTGAAGGCTATCGGTTGGAACACAGATGATGATGCAAATGATTATCGTCTATATGACTTCAACCTTGATGGTTACGAGACTAACCCAACTACTCTTAACTAGTTCTCTAGTTTAAGCTTAGTTAGGCAAAAAACCGCTCGAAAGAGCGGTTTTTTGTTATGTGGTACAATTTTCCTATGAAGGAATATTCTTTGACAGGTAAGATAGTCTCTTTATGGCTATTTATTCTACCATTTGTTTTTAGTAACGGGATCATATATATATCAGATGGTCCTAAGTATTTTTATGTAACTTTTGGAGTTGCTATTCTTTCTCTGTACTATGCTTACCTAGTATTTAAAGGTAAAGGTGTTTATTTAGGGAAGTGGCTATCTGTAATACTCCTTCTGGCGCTTGTTTCCGTCTACATGTCAGCCTTGTCTGGTTTTTCTTTCAGCAACTCTTTCTGGCCGGGGACACTTAGAATGAATGGGGTTTATTTGTTCACCCACCTATTTTTTTTAGTTTTCATCTTGTCACAATTGTTCCAAAAGAAAGATTGGCAGCTGGCTTTCAAAAATATTGCTATATCTTCTGTAGTTTTTGCTTTCTTTTCTTATCTTGCTCCAGAGGGTTTTGGGTTATTAAAAACGACT
>JALEGR010000041.1 GCA_022763265.1 Minisyncoccota bacterium
GCATTACGTACAGTGTACCGTAGAAAGATCTCATTCATCCACGGCTAAAGCCGTGGTGTTCTGTCCTGGGGACCGAATAAAAAATATAGATACGGTTCTAACATAAGGAGCTTTTCCTTGAAACAGTTATGTTTTTCAGATACAAGCACGGGGATACACATGGACTGGGATAAGGGTCAGCAATCAAACTACGGTACAAAAAGAGCTGCCTCACTCTTCCACAGGCGCGCTAAGGATCCTGAGACAGTAAGGTTACTCGGTCGCCTTAAAGAAAGAAACCCCAGCCCGGTCGGATACTATTCCGTAGCAAAAATCTTCTACGACGATGTACTCTTTTCCCTACCACTTCTTGCAAGGAAAATCTTTGATTGTGTCTGCCAAAAACTACACAAGGGTATATGCGTAAAAAACATCGCCAGACATTGTTTCATTGGCGAGCGAACCTGTTCCTCAGTTGTTCGTAAGTTAAAGTCACTCGGTTTACTTGAAAGCAAACGACAAGGAAGATTTGTTTTTGTATTCCAGCCTGACCAAGACTTCCTAAGGTTCTATGCAATTCACCACATAGGATCTGTCCGCAATGAAATACGAAGAATTGGTGCTGAAAATTTCTCATGGGAGAGACTCAGTACTCTTGTCAGTGACCTCGACTAATGACCCAATACCCCACCTGCGGGGTATTTTGATATAATGAATCATATGAAAAAACTTCTAAAGAACCCTTTTATAAATGCACTCTTAGCAGAACTATACATAATATACATAGTGTCTGTACTACAAAGTTTAAGAAACTCTAAAGTTGAAATACAGCTTTTCATTCCCATTTTCATGCTATCCCTACTAGTTCTATCAGTAGCGGTTATGAGCTACCTATTCTTCGCCGAACCCATAAAACTCTTCTTGGAAGGACAAAAAGAAGAAGCTTTCAGATTCTTTATAAAAACCATACTAACATTCGGCATATTAGTGTTGATACTGATTACATTACTATTGTTATAGAAAACCCCGGTGATAAATCACCGGGGTAGTTTTTACATAAAGAACTTCTGGACATACAAAACAGCAAGCCCAGCAAAGAAAGCCAGCAGTAATGGTACGAAAGCCTTTTTTACATATGACTTCACAGTAAGTGTTCCGCGAAATCTGGACATAAGGATCATACCAGCTGAGGTTCCCATTGGAAGAAGAGCACCGCCAACGCCAGTTGTGTAGTTAAGCATCTCCCAAAACAAGTGGTCTTGCTCATAGCTAAACATAGACTGGGAAGCAGCCACCAGTGGTGTATTTGGAACAACACTTGAAATAAGTCCAAGTACAATGGCCACGCCAGGTACAACAGCTTCTTCCCCTGCAAAATCCTGTACACCAGCCACAATTTTTGTGGCAAGATCACCCAAGATACCCACATGCCCCATGGCAGATATTAGCGGCAGAAGGAGCATGAACATGAAGACAGTGTTGTGGTCAATGTGCTTAAGGACACTTCGTACACTTCTTTCCTCAAGAAAGTGGTCACCTTTGACCTTGTTAACACGCCATGTGAAGAGTCCCCAGAAACCGAGAGAAAGCATGGCACCTACCCAAGGAGGAATGTGGAAAAACACCTTTCCTCCAATAATAATACCGATACAGGTAAGCACCAGGAACAAGATGCCCCACTGCTGCCAGACTGGAAGATGGAATAGCTTGTCTTGATCGAGTTGCTCAGTGTCTAACTGGTCAGGAACTGGCCTTTCGACATTACCGTCCATCTGAGGCCAGAAGAATCCAAAGATTACCAACATGTACACAATGGTCGGCAGGATCAGTGCGGTAAACATTACCTTGATTGATAGCTGTCCACCAACCCACAACAATATTGATGTTGTGTTACCAATGGCAGACGGGACACCGCCCGCATTAGCACCAGCGATGATAAGGACAATAAACTTAAGACGATCCTCCTTTGAGTACATAAGCTGGACAACGAGGATACTCATAATGATCGAAGCTGTAATGTTGTCCAAAAGAGCAGAGAGTATGAAGCTCATGATCCCAACAATAAACATTAAGGTTCTCTTGTGAGTAGTATTTATTACCCGCAAGACCGCGTCCATCATTCCATAGTGGACACCACCCTCAATAATGGTCATTACTGGAATTAAAAAAGCAATCAGCTCAAAGGTCTTCCAAGCTGTCTCTTCTGCCTCGGAATCTGCTAACTCATGTGGGTGAAAGATGAAGATAATACCCCAGGCAATACCAGAGGCAAGAGCAAGGTAAGGTATTTTCACCTGACCAAACATCATTCCAGCAAGACCCAAGACTCCCGCAAACATTACTCCGTAGTAGACAAAATCTGACATGAGTGTGATCTCCTTTTGTTTCAAAGAACTGTTAGTATCTCAGATACTGTTTTCTTAAAAGAAACTAGTATATCTTAGGCTATTTGTCAACATTAAATTCTATACATTGAAACAATCTACAAAAAACCAATTTCATATTTTTGCTATACTTTTAGAAAACATGAAAAAAATACAAAAAGTACTACTTTCACTTAACGTGCTCATAATTATCTCTTTCGGATATTACTACAGTACTTCTTTTAACTTTGAGTTCATCGCCTATGTTGGCCTGATTGCTGTAATTACAGCATTACTATTTGGAACCCTAAAAACCACTAAATTCACAAATGGAATTCTCTTTGGAATAACCATATGGGCATTACTTCATATGTTAGGAGGAAGTGTAGAAACAGAATACGGTGTACTTTATGCATATAAGATATTTCCTATCTTTGATGGCGGAGGAGAATTTTACATACTAAAATTTGATCAAATAGTTCACACCTTTCTATATGGTGTAGTCGGCTTAATGTTTCTTCACTTACTAAGAAACTTCATTGGTATAAAAACAAATAAGTGGCTTGTGGCTTTTATTGCAATATTTGCCTCTGCCGGTTTTAGCATCATAAATGAAATAATTGAATTTGCTGCAGTAGTTATACTTCCAGAAACTGGCGTAGGAGGATACTACAACACTGTCCTTGATTTGATTTTTAACCTACTTGGTTCAGTAGTAGCAGTTATATTCTACTCTCTGAAAACCTTACCAGATAAGTCAACTATTGTTGAAGACTTTCCAAACAACACCCCCTTATCCAAATAGAAGCCAGCCTCATCTCCAAAATATTTCTTAGCTTCATCAATATTTTTTGCTGGCTCCATCCCTTCTTTGTTACAACTAGTAGTTGCCAAGGGTCCTGTTTTTCTAAGTAAATTAATCAAGTTCTCGTCATTAGGTAGCCTAATAGCCAATGTGTTCTTACCTCTATGTAAGTACTCCAAACTGGTTTTACAAGAAAGGATAATACTGAAAGGACCTGGCCAATACTTTTCCATCCCTTTTTTATATTCTATGCCAAACAAAGAAAGGTCTTCTATATCAGAAATCAAAAATACAAAAGGCTTACTTCTATCTCTTTCTTTTATCTCATACATCCTCTCTATTGCATCTTTATTAAAAGCACTACAAGCCAGCCCGTAGACCGTATCTGTTGGCATCACAACAACCTCTCCCCTTCTTATCTTCTCTAATACCTCCATACCTAGACACTATATAACTAAATATATGAAAAACAAAAGACTTGACTGAATAACACGTAGTGTTAATGTCTAGATTAGAGAAAAGGAGGCCGCCATGCCCGGAACTATTATGCAAGTTCTTGCGGGTGGATTCTACCTGCTGAACAAGATCTTTCTTTTTCTATCGGAAAGTAACAAGATCAGAAAACGTTTTTGGCGCATCAATGCCTGGTCAGTGTATCTACTTGGACTACCATTCTGGACTTACATCTTTCTTTCAGAGAGAAACTGGATTGCAGCAGCACTTGAGTTAGGTGGTGCACCAGCCATGGTCATGGGTCTAGTTTATTCAGTTAGAAAAGAACAGAAGAGTCTGAGGTGGCTAGACCACATCTGTATCATTGCCATTGTCTTAGGCCTCGGCTACAGTCTCTATGACTTTGGTGGGATTGTGGTTATAAACCAATATCTAGAGCTGGGAACGGTGACCGGATTCTTAATTGGAACCTATATGCTAGCCAAAGAAAAGCCTGGTGGTTACCTCTGGTTTCTAATCATGAATGTGTCAAATGCTGCCCTAATGGCAATACAAGACTACTACTGGCTTTCAGTCCAGCAAATGATCTCATTCTGTTTTGTACTTTCGGCCTACATTTCAGTCAAAAGAACTGTCTCTAAATGAGGCAGTTTTTATTTATAAATTCAAATAAACTATGGAAAGCTGCAAGACAGTAGCAAAAGAAACCCAGAGTAGGTATGGAATCTGTATATAGCTAATCCATTTTCTATATCTATATATAGATACCATAGCCCAAATTAAAGTAAGAAAAACTAAAACAACATCAATCCCGGCTAAGACATTGCTTTTTAGACCGAATTGAATTGGTGTATAGATAAGATTAAAAACCAGGTTTAGTATAAAAGGAAGTACAATCCTAAAGGAAATCTCCTTTTTATAAAACATAAAGAATACATTTATAAAAGAGAAAAATATAAGTATGTATAAAATTGTCCAAACTGGAGAAAATAGATAGAATGGCGGGGCCCATTCTGGTCTTATCAAGCTAATATAGTACTCGCTTTCCATACCTTTATTATAGCTTGAAATATAAACCTAGACTGCTAGGATAAAAGTGGAGATAGTACGGATGTAAAGATTCCACTCAAAATTAGACCATCGCAAGTTGTGTCGCACTATCTCCTGCCCCGACTCGTAGTTGGGGTATTTTTAAATCTAGACGGCGTCCTATACGCCACACCCTTTCTATTCTCTACTTTTGGCCGGCTCTTGCCTTTCATAGCTATATGATACAATATTTACTCAATGGACAGAAAAACACTAGCAATATACATAATCCTAGCGATATCCATAATTGGCAACATTTATGGATATGCTAGTAACACTAAGCTAGACAAAAATAATTCCAGCCTAGAAGAAACCCTTTCTAACAAAGAGAGTGATATTGCAAATATACTAAACGAAAATGAATTACTTTTAGAAGGTCTTGAGAATGAAAGAGCTAAGAATTACGATCTACAGGATAGGGTACAGGAAGCAGAATCTCAATTAGGGACCCTGGAGAAATTGCAAGAAACTGATAGGGAACTTCTTCAGAAATATTCAAAGGTATACTTCCTAAACGAACACTACGAACCAAAAAACTTGAGGAAAGTTGACCAGAAGTACGTTGTCAAAAGTGAGGAAGAATACATACACATAGAAGTCTACCCTTTCTTAAAGGACCTTCTTAGAGAAGCAGAAAAAGATGGAGTTGATCTAAGGGTCATATCTGCCTTTAGATCTTACAATGAGCAAAAATCTCTCAAATCTAGCTATACTGTCACATATGGTAGCGGAGCAAACACCTTTTCAGCTGATCAGGGGTACTCTGAACACCAACTTGGTACAACTGTAGATTTTTCAACAGAAGACTTGGGAACAAACTATGAAGCCATTGGAAAAACTAGAGGTTTTAGATGGCTGGAGGACAATGCACATAAGTACGGATTTACCCTCTCATATCCAGAAAACAATCAATATTACCAGTATGAACCGTGGCACTGGAGATTTGTTGGGATAGAGTTGGCAAGCTATCTAAATAGAGAAAAGATACATTTCTATGACATGGATCAAAGAGACATAAATGAGTACCTAATAGAACTCTTTAATTAGTGGTAAACTAATATCAGATAAGTTCTTCAAAGGAGGTGGATTTTGAAAAGAAATCCTAGTTTCAAACTCAGAAATCTGAATATACCGGTAGTTTTAGCAATTCTCTTGGTTCACGTCATGGCAGCTATAGCACCTTTCTACTTCAGCTGGAGCGCCCTTTTGGTGTTCCTTGTCCTTACACCTATCTCAACTCTTTCAGTAACTCTTTGTTATCACAGATTACTCACTCACAGATCTTTCGATACCCCGAAATGGTTTGAGTATCTTCTAACAATAGTTACTACCCTTTCATGGCAAGGTGGTCCAATGACCTGGGTTGGGAATCACAGAATACACCACAAGTACTCTGATATGGAGGGAGATCCCCATACACCCAATGATGGTTTTAGCTGGTCACACCTATGGTGGATGTTATTTAATTCACCAGATGATCCAAGAAAAGTTACTTTAGATCTGCAAAGAGACAATGTGATGGTCTGGATCGATAAGTTGTTCTGGCTACCACAAGTAGTCCTGGGAATAGTGCTTTACTACACCCTTGGACTTGAATGTCTACTGTGGGGAGTTGGACTCAGAACTGTATGTGTATTCCACTTTACCTGGTTTGTGAACTCAGCAGCCCATACCTGGGGTTACAGAAACTTTGAAACAAATGACAACTCCAGGAACCTTTGGTGGGTAGCAATACTTTCTTTTGGTGAAGGTTGGCATAACAACCACCATCACCAGCAAAGCTCTGCCCAACACGGAATGATGCCTGGTGAATTTGATTTCACCTATCAGGTCATTAGGTTTCTTGAGAAAGTCGGCCTAGCCTCTAAGGTTATACAACCTAGACCCTGACATTTATGTCGGGGTTTTTTGTACCCAGGAAACCCCGGGCGAACAGACCGTCCCGAACAATCATAGGTCTATGTGAGCCCGGGGATGAATGGAGTTGTTTTAACGGCC
>JALEGR010000042.1 GCA_022763265.1 Minisyncoccota bacterium
ATAGTTACGCTATCATAAAGTACTTCCGCTCCGTCAAATCACCAAGACGAGAATGATTTGATGTTCTAAATAGACTGTAGTTTATCAAATACCTTATGTCAACAAGAAACCCGCCTCCAGAGAGTTGGGTCTCTTGGGGCGGGTGGCACTAGCCTTGGCGTCTGCGACAGATTTCACGGATCAGGCGCTTTGCATTACCCTTATGGACTTTGGCACTTTTACCATCCTGAGATTGGCGCTGAGCCTTTCGTGTGATACGCAAGCGCTTCATGAGGTCATCCATGTTGTCATATTTCATGGGAGACTCCTTTCGGGTTAGTGTGCTAGGTGCATTTTCAGTTCGGCAACCCAATGCTTGAGGCGGTTGAGGTTATCGTTGTTGAATTTGATAGCCTCAGGGCTTCCACCGTCTGCAATGAGCATGTTGAGCACTCTTCGTGTGTACCAGAGGCGCAACATCAGATCAGACAAGACTTCTTTTTTGCTTTTGATGAGCATTGCAACCTCCTTTCAAGGTCTAAATCTATTATACCACAACTAAATCTAATTTGTCAAGTAAACAAAAATCACCAACACGGGGTTGGTGATTTTTGTAAGTGGGACCGACAGAATACTATCGAACCGCGTCTTTTAGAGCCTTTGCTGCTCGGAACTTTGGAACTCTCATAGCTGGAACCTGAATAGGCTCTCCAGTTCTTGGGTTTCTTGCTGTTCTTGCAGCTCTTTCTTTTGCAGAGAAGATTCCTAGTCCTGCAATAGATACCTCTTCTCCTTGTTTAAGGGAGTCGATGATTGAGTTGATTACAGTGTCTACTGCTTCCTCAGCCTGTACTTTTGTACCACCAAGTTTTTCATTCACTGCCTCAACGATTGATGCTTTGTTCATTATTATTTCTTTTAACTAATAAAATTGATCAATATGACCTAGTAATATTATATATAGCCATATTTTTAGTGCAAACCCTTTACAGACAGCTTTTTATCTAGCATATTCAGTGACTCTGTTTTCTCTAATGACGTTTATCTTTATCTCCCCAGGGTATTTTAGTTCATTTTCTATCCTTGTTGCTATGTCTCTAGCTATTTTCCTTGCTTTTAGGTCATCAACTTTATCAGGTTCAACAAATATTCTAATCTCTCTTCCCGCCTGAATTGCATATGACTTCTCAACCCCTTCAAAAGAGTTGGCAATTGCTTCAAGTTCAGCAAGTCTTTTAATATAATTTTCCACTGTGTCACGTCTTGCACCAGGCCTTGCTCCAGAAATAGCATCAGCAGTCTGAACAATTCTTGATTCAAGAGTTTCATATGGATGTTCTTCATGATGTGCCTGCATTGCCTTGATTATTCTCTCATCAGCACCAAACTTTTGTAAGATTCTTCTCCCAATTTCAACATGAGTTCCTGCTACTTCATGGTCGATTGCTTTTCCAATATCGTGTACCAGTGCTCCTGCTTTAGCGACAGAAACGTCTGCGCCAATCTCTTCTGCAACCATACCGGCAACATGTGCCATTTCGATTGAGTGTTGTAAAACATTTTGTCCATAACTTGTTCTGAAGTATAGCCTTCCAAGAATCGAAACAATTCTTGGGTCCAGGTTGTACACTCCGCACTCAAATGCAGCCTGTTCACCTTTTTCTTTAATTATCTTATTAACTTCTGCCTGGGCTTTTTTCACTTCCTCCTCAATCTTTGCAGGCTGGATTCTTCCATCTGAAATCAGGTTCTCAAGGGCAACTCGTGCAACCTGTCTTCTAACTGGATCAAATGAAGAGATTGTAACTGCACCAGGGGTGTCATCGACTATTACCTCAACTCCAGTGGATTTTTCAAAAGATTTGATATTTCTTCCTTCTTTTCCAATAATCTTCCCTTTTATTTCATCAGATGGAATATCTACTGATGTAGCCATAATGTCTGAAGTAACATTATTAGCTAATCTTTGTATTGAAGATGTTAATATTTCCTGAGCTTTCTTTTCAAGCCTATCTTCTCCTTCTTGCTCTAATTTCTGCATTCTGACCAGAATGTCATCAGAACTATTCTTCTCTACTGATTGGAGCAGGGCTTCTTTTGCCTGCTCTTCGGTAAGCCCTGATAATTTCTGTAATTCTTCTGCCCTTTTATCTACCAGGGATTGTGCTTCCCCTTTAAGAGACTCTAGATTTTCTGCTTCCTGTTTTATCCTTTCTGATTCTTTGTCAATATCAGACTGTCTACCATCAAGAAGCTCCTCCTTTTTTATGAGTCTTTCTTCTGTTTTCTTTATCTTCTCATCTCTTTCTTTCACCTCAGATCTTGACTCCTTGATGATGTCCTCTGACTTCTTTTCTGCCTCGTCGATAACTTTTTGAGCCACATCTTTGGCTTCAAGCATCATTTGCTTGATTTTCAATTCCATTGAACCCTTCTTTCCAAGAGATATTATCCAGCGAAGGAAATATCCTAAAGCTATACCAGCAATTGCTGCTAGGGCAATGAATATGATTACAACTATTAGTTCCATAGTAATTTTTCACCACTATTCAATTGTCTGAAGGCTTCTATCCTACAATATCAGGTATTTATTAGTTATTTTATAGTTTAGTTGCATATTTAGACAAATTTCAGGTGGGAATTTCAATTAAATTTAATATAAAGTAACATCTGAATCTTATCCGATCTTTAGGTGAAAGTAAAGAAAAACCGACCAAAGGGTCGGTTGTGTTCAGACAAGGGACAAGAGAATGCTAACTAAGGACAGGGCGGCACATATCAGGGCCATCTTTTTCATTTCTTTGATATGAATTTCCTTCCTAGTCTTCTCCTGTGTCTTTATCAGCATATACAAATGCAACAGTAAAAATATAAAGAAAACAACTCCTGCCAATGAAGTCATAATGTACCCGAGCATCGCCATATAAGGTACTAAATCTCTAAGCATGGTAACTCCTTTGTCTAGGCTTTCTTTACAGGACTATACGCTAATATAAATATAAGTCAACACTTACTTCAGTATTTTGTCGATCACACCATATTTCTTGGCTTCTTCTGCAGTCATCCAGAAGTCTCTATCAACATCTTTTTCTACTGTTTCTTTGTTTTGTCCCGTTATATCAGACATCATCTTTACTAGCCTTTCTTTTGTTCTAAGTATCCATTTTGCCGTAATTTCAATGTCACTTGCTTGACCTTCTGCTCCACCAAGAGGTTGGTGAATCATAACTTCTGCATTTGGTAGTGCCATTCTTTTACCCTTAGCACCTGAAGCTAATGTCCAGGCTGCACCAGAGGCTGCCATACCCACGCAGACTGTAGAGATGTCTGGCTTGATATGGTTCATGGTATCAATCATAGCCAAGGTTGATGTAACAGATCCACCTGGTGAGTTTATGTAAAGGAAGATATCCTTTTTTGGATCCTCTGATTGTAGGAAAAGAAGCTGTGCAATAACTGTATTCGCTACTGCGTCATTTATCGGACCAGATAGAAAAATGATTCTTTCTTTCAAAAGACGAGAATAGATATCATATGCTCGCTCTCCTCCTGATGTTTTTTCAATAACTGTTGGAATTAACATAATATTATGAATGTGTTAGTTTGTTGGTACCAATATACTAAATTATAGTATGAAATCAATACATAGATTTTTTGTAGAAGAAATAAAAGAAAGGTACGAGGATAAAGAACTAGTTCATCAGCTAAGGGATGTTTTCAGGATGGGGAAGGGTGACGAGATCGTTCTTTTTCGTGGTGATGGCTACGAGCACTTAGCAAAGATAGAATTACTGACAAAAAAGGAGGCAACTTTTGTACTGGGGGATAAGGTGAAAAAAGAGGAAGAAAAAG
>JALEGR010000043.1 GCA_022763265.1 Minisyncoccota bacterium
CATAACAAATGGTCAAAAATTAAACATAAAAAAGCAGCTACAGACGCAGCAAGGAGTAAGGTTTTTTCTAAACTAAACAGACTGATCACTGTTGAGGCTAAGAAATGTGGGAGTGATGTAAGTTCTCCCGGACTAAAAACTGCTATTGAAAAAGCAAAAAAAGCCAACATGCCAAATGACACCATAGACAGGGCGGTAAAAAAGGCTGCTAGCGACAATGGTGCGGATGTGTCACCTGTTAGATATGAAGCATATGGACCCGGAGGTGTAGCAGTTGTCATTGAAGGGCTGACAGACAATAACAATCGAACAGCTGCAGAGATCCGACATATTCTTTCAAAAAATAACAGCCAGTTAGCCGCAGAAGGTTCGGCTCTATGGGCTTTTACAAATACCGAAGGAGAATGGCAAGCTAACAATACTGTTCCACTTTCTGATCAAGACGCAGATAAACTTTCTAAGCTAGTCGATGAATTAGAAGAAAACGAAGACGTCCAAGGTGTCTTTACAAATGCAGAATAAAAGAATACTAGCAGTTGATCCGGGCTATGAAAGACTAGGTATAGCTGTTTTAGAAAATGATAAACTACTTTTTTCTGAATGTTTCAAAACAAAAAAAGAAGATCTTCATCATGAGAGGATAAAGCAAGTTGGAGAAAGGATACAAGAAGTTATTGATAAATACAATCCAGAAATATTTGCAATAGAAGAATTATTTTGGGGCACAAACCAGAAAACTGCCCTTTTAGTAGCTGAAACAAGAGGAGTTCTTTTGTTTGTGGCAAGTAGAAATAAACTAACTGTAAGAGAATTTAAACCAGTAGAAGTAAAAATTGCTATTACAGGCTATGGAAGAAGTACTAAAAACCAGATAATGAGTATGGTTCCTAAGATAATAAAAATAGAAAAAGATATAAAATCTGATGATGAGTTTGATGCTATTGCTGTTGGGATTACCTGTTTCCAAACAAGAATAAGTTGACTTATTTTTTCATAATGCTAATATCTTATGGCTGTTGGACAACAGGAGCTGAGTCCTTCAGTAGACGGCTACGGCCAAAAGCAGGCTCCACGACCCTACGAACGGCAGTTCGTAGGGTCTTTTTCTTTTTCCACACCCAAGGATATTTGCAAAAGTAAATAAATTTGTTACAAATACAGGAAATAATAATTTTGTAACAACATGAACGAAGACGAGCTTTTACTAGATGATGAAACACAAGAAGATGAAGAGGGTTTGTTTGACCCAGATGATTATGATCTTAATGAGGAGGATGCTTAGATAACTTTTATTTCCAAAAAGTTTTTCTTACCTATTCTAATTTTTATAGGCTCGCTAACTAAATATTTAAAGTCTGTAATTTTACTATCAGACCCCAGATTATGTATTCCACCCTCTTCGGCAAATCGTTTGAATTCTGTTTTAGAGGAAAGGATTTTTTCATCAACCAAAACATCTGAAAGAAGCCTATTTTTCTCTACAGTAACCACCTTTATATCTTCAGGTATCTCCTTTTTACTAAAAGTATTAACAAAACCCTCTTCTGCTTCTCTGGCAGCAGCAGAATTATGGTAAATTGAAACAATTTCTTTAGCTAATCTCATTTTTGCAGACCTTGGATCGTTACCAGAAAGAATGGAGTCTATCTCTAGTTTTTCTAAATCAGTACAAAGAATAAAATATTGTGGTAGCAACTCATCTTTAATCGACATAACCTTTCCATACATTTCTTTTGGAGAATCTATAATGTTTATGACATTACCCCAAGAGGTAGACATCTTTCTTCCATCTGTTCCTTCTAGCATTTTTGTAGTTAATATATCCTGCTCTTTCTTTCCAAAGTGTTTTTGTACAATTCTTCCAGCTTTTAAGTTGAAAAGCTGATCAAATCCTCCAAGCTCTACATCCGCTTCCACCTTAAGAGAATCATATCCTTGCATTAGTGGATACAGAAACTCCCTAAGAGATACTTCTTCTCCCCTATCTATTCTCTCCTTAAAATTTCTCCTATTTGCCATCTGACCAACAGTAAAACTCTCAGCCAATTCTGCCGTTTCTTTAAGCGTTAGATTTGATAACCAAGAACTGTTGTATAGAAACTTTACCTTAGATAAATCTAAAATCTTTCCTAATTGTTCTTTGTAGTTTTTTAGATTCTCCGCTATCTTTTCACTTGAAAGAAATGGTCTTTTCTCTAACTTATCAGAAGGATCTCCAATTTGAGCAGTAAAGTCACCGACAATGAATATAATATTGTGACCTAGATCCTGGAATGCTTTTAGTTTACGTAAAACTATTGCCCTACCAATATGAATATTTGGTCCTGTCGGGTCAAACCCAAGTTTTATATTCAACCTTCTACCAGATTTTAGTTTTTTCTCTAGAGACTCTTTAACAAAAATATCCTCAACCCCTCTTTCTAGGATCTTTTGTATCTTCTTTGGATTAGTATCAATTTTTTGGCTAAAAATCCTAAACATATCACCATTTTACACTTTGAGAGCTAAAATTCCACCTGTGTTGACGTTTGGTTAAAAACAAGTAGTATTCTAGGTAGAAACTCTGGAAAGGAATTAAATATGTCCCAAAAAGAAGAAGGTATCGATGATATTCTTGGAACCGACTATTTCTCCCCGGAGCTGTTACGGAGAAACAACGAAAAGTTTGTTGCCAACACGATTGAAAGGATGTTTCTAACGCAGTTATTAGTGTTATCTTCATTAGTTTTTAGTCTTGTCACTATGCTCTGGTCATACTTTATTGAGATCAAAATACTCCAGACCATTGTCTTTGGAGCAGCAATTCTTTTACTTCTCTTTGTAACTGCCTCTATCTTCATGTCGTGCTTAGCCTTAAGAAGCATGCTGAGGATATACAAGAACAAAACCCCCGCCTAAGCGGGGTTTTTCAAATCTGCTAAACTATATCTATGCGAAAAAAGACTTTCAAGAGACTTGTTTCAATAATAATTGCTTTGGGAATATTTTCATTAGGAATCGTTGTTTTATGGATATCTACCTTTGATATACCAACACTAGATTCTTTTAATGATCGAAAGGTTGTAGAGTCAACTAAAATATACGACCGAACTGGAGAGATTCTTCTTTATGATGTGTATCAAGACATAAAAAGAACCGTTATACCTTTTGAAGAAATATCGGTAAATATAAAAAATGCAACAATAGCCATAGAAGATACTGAATTCTATAACCACAGTGGCATAAGACCACTAGCATTTCTTAGAGCTGTTATAACAAACCTCATAACCCTAGATCCATATGGACAAGGTGGTTCAACAATAACTCAACAGGTTGTAAAAAACTCTCTTTTGACTCAAGATAAAAAAATCTCAAGAAAACTGAAAGAGTGGGTACTTGCTGTTAGGCTAGAGCAAATCATGAAAAAAGATGAAATCTTAAACATCTACCTAAATGAAAGCCCGTATGGTGGAAGTGTTTATGGGGTCGAGGAAGCAAGTCTAAGATTCTTTGGTAAAAGTGCCAGAGACCTAGATATTGCCGAAGCATCTTACTTAGCAGCACTACCACAAGCACCAACCTACTACTCCCCTTACGGAAACCATTTAGATGCCTTAGAAAATAGAAAGAACCTAGTTCTAAATAGAATGCTCTCAGAAGGTTTCATAACAAACGAAGAGTACGACACTGCAAAAGAAAAAGTAGTTGAGTTCCAACCACAATCTGAATATGGAATAAAAGCTCCTCACTTTGTAGTTTATGTAAAAGAAATACTGGCAGAAAAATATGGTGATGATGTTGTAGAAAGTGGTGGATTAACAGTTATAACAACTCTTGATTACAGTCTCCAGGAAAAAGGGGAAGAGATTGTAAAAAAACATTCATTAGAAAACGCAGAGAAGTTTGATGCAGAAAATGCCGCCCTTATAGCAATAGATCCAAAAAATGGGGATATATTAACAATGGTGGGATCTCGAGACTACTTTGATGAGGAGATAGATGGAAACTTCAATATCACTATTGCAGAAAGGCAGCCTGGATCTGCTTTTAAACCATTTATATACGCAGAAGCTTTCAATAAAGGATATACACCTGATACAATACTCTTTGACCTAAAAACTCAATTTTCTACATCTTGTGCTCCATCAGACTTCACTAGTGAGGATGGATGTTACTCTCCAGGAAACTATGACAACGTCTTTCGAGGTCCAATGACCATAAGAGACGCTCTGGCACAATCGGTAAATGTTCCAGCGGTAAAAGCTTTCTACCTTGCTGGTAGAAATGACTCTCTTCGCTTTGCAAAAAACCTGGGAGTTTCTACACTAACAAACATAGATCAATATGGTCTAACTCTTGTTCTTGGAGGTGGTGAAGTAAAACTACTTGATATGACAAGTGCTTATGGAACATTTGCAAATGCAGGAGTCCGACAGGAGCCTAATGCAATACTTGAGGTAAAAGATTCAAAAGGAAACATATTAGAGAAGAAAGAAATCTCTGACGGAAAAATTATAATGGATCCAAACACTTCATACTTAATATCAGATGTTCTTTCAGACAATGAGGCTAGAACTCCAGCTTTTGGATCAAATTCCTATTTACACTTCCCAGGACGTGATGTGGCAGCTAAAACCGGTACGACAAACGATTACAGAGACGCTTGGATACTTGGATATACTCCAAATATAGCTGTTGGGGCTTGGGCGGGAAATAACGACAATACCCCAATGGACAAAAAAGTGGCTGGGTTCATTATCGCCCCACTTTGGAATGAGTTTATGAACGAGGTGCTGTCAGATAGATCAGAGGAAACATTTCCAGATCCTATCACCGTAGAAAACCCTTTATTTGACCTAAAACCAGTCCTTCGTGGCATTTGGCAAGGTGGTGTATCAGAGCTAACTGATACAAGAAACAATAGTATTGCTAATGAAAATACCCCACCGTCTTATGTGAAAGAAACTGTGTCAGGTGGTGTACATTCAATACTATACTGGGTAGAAAAAGATGACCCAAGAGGCCCCTATCCAACAAGAAGAGACGACTCTCAATTTGATCTTTGGGAGTACTCTGTATCCAAATGGTCAAGGTCACAAGGTTTTTCTTCCACCGAAGTCTATGAAAATATAGATTCAATACGGGCGGCTTTAGTAGTTCCAAACAATATTACTGTAGGGGAAGAAACAACTTTTATACTTGAATCACAAAGCAACTCTAACATCTCTAAAGTTGATTATTATATAAATAATAATTTAGTTTCTTCAAAAACAAGTGAATTATACATGCTTAAATACATCCCTAAAAAAACTGGAAGCCATAATATAGAAGCCGTCATCCGAACACAGAATGGTGTGGAAAAGACCGTTCAAGAGATTTTTACCGTAAGTCAGTAATTACCACCTTACCAAGAGCACTATTTACCTCATTAATTATTCTGTCTTTATTTATAAAAACCTGACTTTTAACTGGTCCGGTATTTTTAATGTAGCAGGTGGTATTTCTGATTTTTATATCAGGAGAGACACCTATATTTTTCTCACAAATCTCCTTTACAGTTTTCTCTACAACCTCTTTAGAGTGTAGTAAGTATTTAAATTTTTTAAGAAACCCTGATAGATTATCCATCTTAGTTGCTCATTGGCATAGCTAGATACAAAAAGTTTGAGTCTGAAACACCTTTTATAATCATTGGCTTACCTTCTCCATTAAAATCAAGTGAAATGCTGTCTGAGTATATTGATTGGAAACTATCGACTATGTATTTGTGATTAAAATTCAACTCTATTTCTTCTCCAGAGAAAGCAGCGTCAATCAAAGTTGTATTTTCTCCTAAATCAGTATTTTTTGTTTGTAGAACAAACTGCTTTTCCTTTGGAGAAACTTTAAATTTTATCTTATTAAACTTATCAGAGAATATATTAGCTGTTCTAAGAGAATTCATAAAATCTTGCTTCAGAACAGTTGCGTTTGTGCTTACCTCCTTAGGAATAATCTGCTTATAGTCTGGGAAATTACCATCTACTAGCCTTGATGTTAGATATATTTCTTCTGTTCTAAGAGTTAATTGTCCTTCTGATATCTGAATTGATAAATCTCCAGAAACTCCGTCTAGTGTTTTTATAATTTCAACAACATTCTTTACTGGTATTAAAATATCTTGGAAATTAGGTGTTTTTTTACTCTTTATCTTCTTTTCTGCCAACCTAAAAGAGTCTGTGGCAACAAAGATAACATTACCTTCATCACTTGTTATATAAACACTGGACAGTTCCGGTTTCATATTTGATACAGAGGCAGCATAAAAAACAGATCGTATTCCATCCAAAAAACCCTCTGTATTCATTTCAAAACTTTCTCTTGATGGAATATTTGGAATAGAAGGAAAATCTTCATCTGAAACAGTTTTGATTGTTGTGGAGGTGTTATCAGATGATATGTGTAGTGTTTGGTCTTTAGTCTCAAGAGTTATCTTAGGATCAGTTAAAGTGTGTACCAAGGAGTATAGTACATTTCCCGGAACAACAACTTTTCCAGTTTCTGTTACCTTACCTGGAACAGTTATCTCAATGCCAATGTCTAAGTTTGTTGAAGATATAACAAGGTTATCTTTTTTAACCTCAAGCAATATGTTTGAAAGTATTGGTAATGTTAAATTCTTACCAGTAATCTTTTCTGCTTTAGAGATTGCTATTTGTAGTTTTTCTTTTACACACTGTATTTTCATATTTTCTTTATATAACTCTATATCTATTATTATTCCTGTGGATATGGGGATAAATTTATTTAACCCTAAAATACTTACTCTTTTACAATTTTCTAAAAAAATTTTTTGTGGATAATTTTTTCATTTATGTATAACTTTTAGATTAATTATTTTTTATTAAACCTTTTCCACAACCTAATCCACACTATACTAACATCGACCTAATTTGGTGTATCTCTTGTGCTAAGACATCATCTTTTCCAACAGCATTTTCAATTTTCTCACAAGAGTGTATAACGGTTGTGTGATCTCTCCCTCCCATCTTCTGTCCTATTGATGGGTAAGAGATGTTGAAGTCTTTTCTAAGGAGATACATAATGATTTGTCTTGGTTTAATAACCTCTTTTCTTCTAGTTTTTTCATATATTGTTTCCTCAGAAATACTGTAATAGTCAGAAACAATCTTTACAACTTCTTGCGGGGTCTTTGTTTTCGGCCTTTGGGAAGTATCCTTAACCAAGTATTTTACTTCGTTTAGGGTTAGATCTTTTTGTTTCAACTCAACCTGGCAATTTATAGTGTTTAGTACACCCTCTAATTCCCTAATATTTCCTGTTATGTTTACCGCAAGGTAGTTTAGCACCTCTTCGTTTAATGAAATATTGTTTTGATCTAGTTTCTTCCTCAAAATAGCCATTCTAGACTCTAAGTCTGGTGTAGGAATATCAACAATCATACCTGCTCCGAAGCGTGATTTTAGCCTGTCTTCTAGATTATTTATATAGTTCGGGTGTTTGTCTGAGGAGAAGATAATTTGTTTGTTGTTGTCGTATAAATGGTTGAATAGATGGAAGAGTTCCTCTTGGGACTTCTCCTTTCCAGCGAAGAATTGAATATCATCCATTATTAAAACATCATACTTTCTGTATTTTTCTTTAAAGTTGTTTACCTTACCAGAGTGAACAGAGTTAATGTAATCAGTGGCAAACTTTTCTGAGGTCACATAAAAAACCTTCTTATTCTCGTTCTTTGCAACCTGGTTTCCAACAGCCTGTATCAAATGTGTTTTTCCGTGCCCTGTGTTTCCATAAACAAAGAGAGGGTTATAAACAATACCTGGTCTTTCCACAACAGCTTGTGCGGCAGCGTGTGCGAGCTCATTAAATGGCCCAACAACAAAAGTATCGAACATGTACCTTGGGTTCAGGTTGTTTTCCTTATTAACATAATGATCATCAAGTGGTAGGGAGTCTCTTACTGAGGTCAGGATTATTTCTTTTGGAGCACCTTTTTTATTAGGGTTGTTTTTATTAACCACATATTCTACAGAACGAGCCTCTGGAAATAGTTCTCTAAGGGTTTTCAGTATAAAAGAGTGGTATTTATTTGAAAGCCACTCTCTAACAAAAGCGTTTGGTACTCCAACACTAATTAATCCCTCTTCTATTTTATGGATGAACGTGTCTTTGAACCAAGTGTTAAAGTTAGGTTTTGAGGTGTTTAACTCAATCTCTATAAGTGCCTTGTCCCAAAGTTCTTTTTCGTTCATATTGTTACAAGACATTATACCCTCTTGAAGTGCCTGTGGAACTTGAAGAAAATTACAATCTATGTTAATAAGTTGTTAATAAACTGTTGATTTCAAAAAGTTGATTTTTAGAAATAAGTAGTTTAGAATCTATAAACTTTTATGTCCCAAACATACCAACCAAAAAGAAAGAAAAGAGCAAGAACCCATGGTTTTTTGAAGAGGCAATCTACTCCTGGAGGTAAAAATATAATTAAAAGACGAAGGAATAAGGGTAGGAAACGTCTAGCTGCTTAATGTTGCCCTCAAAAAACAAAATAAAATCAGGCTTTTTTAAGGAAAATAAGAAGCCTGATTTTATTAAACAGACAGACTCTGTTTCTATGAAGGTGTATAAAACAAAGAAAATGGGTGTTTCTATTATTACTCCTAAAAAAATAGCCAAAACGGCAGTAGAAAGGAATAGTATAAAGAGGAAAATCTTCCCATTATTCAAAAGTGTCCCTAAAAATACTTATATTATTTATATAAAGACCAATAATTTAGGTAAAATTCTTGATGACATAAGAGATATGGTCTAGAATAGTCACATGTTCACTACGCTATTAACACAACCTCTGTACAATGGACTAGTTTTTATTATGGACACATCTCCCCTATTTGATGCGGGAATGGCAGTTCTTCTACTTACTGTGATAATTAAACTAATTCTGTTTCCTCTCTCTAAAAAGGCTGTTATTACACAGCTTAGAATGAAACAAATTGCTCCAGAGCTCGAAAAGGTAAAGGAAGAGTATAAAGATGATAAGCAGGTTCAGGCGCAAAAAACGCTTGAGCTATATAAAGAGAATGGTATAAGACCTTTTGCTAGTATCTTACTTATTTTTATTCAACTACCTATTATCTTTGCTCTCTATAAGGTTTTTCTCCAATCAGGACTACCTGAAATTAACACTGAGCTACTATATTCTTTTGTTCCAACCCCGGAAAATGTAAATGTAATGTTCCTTGGCCTTATCGATATTACTAGTAAGAGTTGGATATTAGCAATTTGTGCGGCTGTAACAAACTTCTTCCAAATAAGGTACTCAATGCCGGCCTATACTCCGAAGGAAGGGGCTGAAAGGACACTTAAAGACGATTTCGCAAAGAGTATGCAGCTTCAAATGAAGTATGTTTTTCCTGTTGTGGTTCTCTTTATTGCTTACAGCATCTCTGGTGCTATAGCCATATACTGGACAACAAGTAACCTATTCATGATTGGACAAGAGCTTGTTTTAAGGAAGCATAAAAGAAAACATGAACAAGGACAAGATTAAGGAGACGTTAAAGAATTTATTAGACAAACTTTATATAGAATCAGAAATAACTGAGGAGGAATCAGAATTAATAGTAGACACAGTTTATTTTAATATACAGACAAGTGACTCTAATTTATTAATTGGACATGATGGAGATAGGTTAAGAGCCCTTAACCACTTAATGAGTAGAATGTTTCCTGGGGAAGAAAAGTTTTTAATTGATGTTAATAGGTACCACTTGGATAAATTGAATTCAATTAAACAAAAGGCTCTATTTGCTGCAAATCGTGCTAAGTCTTATAGAACAAAGGTTGATTTAGATCCAATGAATTCGTACGAGAGAATGATTGTACACTCAGTCTTTGCTGATAGTCTAGATTTTAAGACACATTCTGAAGGTATAGGACAGGAAAGACATATTATTATTGAGTATGTAGGAGATTAAATTCTTCCTAAGTCTAAGGCCCAGAGAGTTAGATCTTTTTTATTTATGAATAGTAGATGACTAGATGTTTGGTTTAGTCTAAGGTCTACCGCGTCTATGTCCTCTGTTGGGGAATGCAAAACTTCAAAGCCAAAACCTTTTGGATCGTAGGAAACAAACTCATCATCAAAAGATACTACTCCCTTGTACCAACTATCCGGGTAATCACCCAGGGGTAGCGTTTTTGGTGTTGCACACAAAATTTCTTCAGAGTAATTAACGCATTTTTCTGGTAATGTGCCAGGTATTAGTTGCCCAATGGTTCCTGTGTTATCTAAGAATAGCCTAAACCGGTCAGTGTCAGATGTGAAAAGTGTGTTTTCACCAAAAGTTTTTAGTGTAAAACCTGGAAGACCACCAGTTATTTTTTCCAAAGACCCTGTTAAGCTACTCCTGTATGAGTATCCTAATGAAAGAGCACTTCCTTTGGTTGTAAATATTAACGTATTGTTCTCTGGCCAATCAATGTTCCATTGTTGTGATGGGATATTAAAGGAAGATTCTCCAATAACGACCTTGGTTTCCCCACCATCATTCTTTGTGTATGCAAAAGATTTAGTATCCGGCGAGACGGCAATATCCTCTATTCCCTCTTCTAGAAATGTTTGTACTGAATCTTTTATACTACCTGTGCTTGTTCCGCTACTATTCTGTATTTCCAGCACCCTAGTTTCGATAGTTGAGTCACCTTTCTGGTAGATAACACTATTTCCTTCATTAAACCATATTGCTTTTTGCACCTCAGGGATTGTTGTGTTTACTATCTTCCTCTCATCCCAGGAATTTACAGAAGTCTCTATAATATGACCGTTACCTCGTAGGGTGTACCTGATAGTACTTGTTCCAACAAAGGTAGCGCCGGAAACAGCTTCATCAGTGATCTTCCTAAGTGTTGGAATAATAAGGTTTCTTGTGTTTGTTTCAACAACCTCTCTTGTGGTATCTACTCTAGTGTCATTACCGATACCAAGAAAACTAAATATCCCACTCCTGCTTGTTTCTACAGATTCTTCTCCTTGAGGTGTTGGGGTATCATCTAGGTACATTCTTATTACCCAGGCTGCTCCCCCTAGGACTAAAATTACTATAATTACTATAATTATCTTTTTTGCCATTATTCTATTGGTGTACACTCTGACACAGTGATGTTTTCGTTTGACTTAATTAAATTTTTCCTTGCTTCGTTACATAATTCAAGTGTTGTTGAGTATCCTTTTTTAGGATCACCTCCATCTATAGAATATGTAACATAGTAATCTACAGGAGCATTTTCATTATTTTTTGCTTTTTCTATAACTTCCTTGGTTGTCAGTGGCTGATCTTTCTGGCCTTTATAGTTTAAATTAATATTCAAAATATTTTCATTAATAGTATAAAGAATTAGCCAGGCTGATATTGCTAAGAGTAAACCCAAAAGAGCATCTTGTATTTTTTTCTTTCCATCCTTTTTATTCTCAAAAGAGTCTGTTGTCATGTACTGAACTCCGCCAATAACTATCCAAATGACAGCAAGAATTCCTGTTATTCCAATGATAACCTCAATCCACCCTTCTAGCAGTAGTTTAGCATCTCCGCTTTGGAGTACTTCAGGTAAATCATTAGACAATGGCTTAAATTCTAGAGCCGCAAAGCTCACTATAGGTAGAAGGAGTATTATTACTGAGTAAAATATCTTTTTCATTAATAGTTAATTATTAGATCTGTTTGTATTTTTTGTAGAACTGTTTCTATGGAAGATACTAGTATAGATATACTAGAAGACCCATCACCCTCTATGTCTCTCCTGAAAATAACATCTCTGTCAGAAATATTATCTTCTAGTTTTTCCCCGTCCACTTCCCATACGTATTCTAAATTATTTGATCTAAAAAAGTAAGGAGTTGCTGATATTGTGATCTCCTCTTTCTCAAGTGAAAAAAGGTCAGGTAGTGTCTTGTTGTATAGAACACCAAGTAATGGGTCCTTTTCATAGAGGAGAACTTCTGGACTAGTTGTTTCAAGAGAAATTGATGATTCTGCTGAGTACCTACCATCTACTGTCTCTACAACCACTCTGACAATTGGATTACCTGAACTGATTGCTGGACCAATGTTGAAGGTATTGGCCCCTACACCAGTAGTACTTGGTATTGATGACCCGTTATAATACCAGCTATATCTAAAACGATCTGGATTATTTGGATTTTCTCCAAAAATATTTGGCATTGCAACAAGAACTGTACTTGAGTACCTAGTTCTCAACGCTTTTCCTTTATAGAACATTGGTACTGTTGAATTTGTGGAATACCAAAGAATATCAACAGAAGCTGGTCTTATTGTTAGGTTTTTCTCAACCCTCTCGCCTTTAGATGTGGTAATAACTGCTGAAAGTAAGGTATTTGAGCCGGCTTCTTCTGTAGAAAAATCAAAAGATGTCTCTCCTAAGCCACTTTTCTCTTCAACTCCACCAATTAACCAGCGTATATTAGAGGTTTCTAGGTCCATAGAATAGCTTTGTAGGGTTGCTGTCATGGGAGTATTCGGCTCAGGGTTTTGTGGGCTTAAATATAGATAAACATTAGAACTACTTTGCGCAAATGCTGGAATAGCTACGAAAAAAAGCAATATAGAAAGGAATTTCATACTTATAGTATATCCTATCCATTGCCCTTTTTGGCTAACTTTTTACCCACAGACTTTTTTGGGTTTATAGACTTACCTAATTCTCCAACAATACCACCTCTATCTTCTGATCTGGATATTGCTACTAGTAGAATAACTCCAACAGTCCAGCCAAAGAACCCAATACTGTCGAGTATAGGTATTTGTTCTCCTATACCAGCAATGGTGCTTGTTAGGAATTTTTTAGGACTTTCAAATATCGGAACACCTTTTATGTTAAACCAGGTCCAAAAAAGGAACGCTATAAATATAGAACCACATAAATTTATAGCATAAAAAAATAAACCAGCACCAAATACAGCTACAAGCAAGTTACCTAGCCAGTCTAGGACAAGCTCCCATAGGTCGTATACAAAAGCTGTAGCTATCATAACTACCCCTGTAACTTTTGTTATCCTATATTTAACTTCATCTTTTCTAGCCATTTTGTCGCTTTTCCTCTTTAGCTTTCTGTATTGCTAAAAGCTGCGATGGGTCAGATGTAATTATCTGATCTTCTGTATAAGAAGCAATAACCTTTATAGCTACATGTTTTAATCCAGCAAAGAATATTCCTTCTCCAACCTGAGATTCAAGTAGTAGATATTTTTCTTCATCTGTTAAATTGAATACTTCTTGGAGTCTATCGACAGTAGTTGGTGACTGCTTTAGAAGAAGTTGCATTGAAGAGTTTGTGATAATTGGTAGGCCATATGGTGAATTTAAGAAATCTCCAACATCTTGAGTTATTGTGGCTAGGCCTAGATAATACTTGCGTCCTCTTTTAGCTAGACCTAGTAGGAATGAGGCAGTATCTTCTGATTTCATCATCCACCAAGCCTCATCTATAACCAAAAGTCTTTTTTTCAGTTCTTTTCTAATAACATTCCAGATGAAGTGAGTGACAATATACATCGCTACAGGTTTCAACTCATCTTCCATGTCTCTGATTGAAAATACAATAAACTTCTTATCCAAATCAATGTTGGTTGGTTGGTTAATGAAACCAGCCCAGGTACCTTTAGTATATTTTGAAAGTCTCTGAGCCAAAGACTCTCCCCCTTCCATACCTGATAGAACTAATTCAAAGTCAGACATTAAAGGTGGCTCCACTTTAGAGAAGTCTGAGTCAGCTGTAATATCTTTCAAGGCATATGTTTCTGTTATAGCCCTGTCTATGATAGCGTCTTCTTCTGCTGAAAGGCCTCCAAGCATTATTCTAAACAAGCCAACAAGGGTAATAATATTTGATCTAAGTACATTTGCTGGTGTCTCATCTTCTCTTGGTGTTGGTAGATCAAATGGGTTGATGTGATAATTTGAGTTAAGGGAAATCTGGAAGAATCTTCCACCAACAGCTTCAGCCAGATACTCGTATTCATTTTCTGGATCAATGACCAAAACTTCAGTATCAAACATTAGTGATCTTAGGAGCTCTAGTTTTGTAGCATAAGATTTACCAGAACCAGATTTAGCAAAAGTGATTGAGTTATAGTTTTCAAGAGAAAATCTGTCAAATAGTATAAGGCTAGAATTATGTCTATTTATTCCATACAAAATTCCTTTGTCAGATGTGAGGTCAAAAGAAATAAAAGGAAAGATACTCGAAAGTGGTGATGAGTTTAGCTTTGTGTGTACTTTCAGAAGGTCGTTAGCTACAGGAACAACGCTTCCTAAGGCTTGTTCTTGTTGGAAAAGGGCCGGTTTTACGTATACCAATTTAGATTCGAGTATCGATTTCATTTCTGACTCTACATCATCTAGTTCTTCTGTGGTGTCAGCATATATTGAAATATAAAGGCCGACATCGAAAAGCCGCTCCTGTGCTTGCTGCAGTTTGTCTCGAAGATCCTCCAGGTCTTGATAAGCTGTATCTAGCTTTGGATCTCTAACTAGTCCCTTCCCTTCTCTTTCATGAATTTGGCTTTGGATCTCAGCAACTTTCTTCTGAAACTTTCTTAAAATACGAGACGTTTCAATAGGATGAATAAATATTGATACATCAAACATCTTGTCCAGGTTTATAATTGGAGAAAACCAACTCTCTGCCAGGTATCTTGGATATGAGATCACAAAGAAGCTTCTCATTACTTTGTCTCCCAGGTGAACTTCTCTTGGTGTAATTCTAAGGGCACTTGGGGCGATAATATCTTTAAGCTCTAAAACATTTGCTTCATAAATATCCTGAGGCATTATCGAACTCAGGTCATTTTCTTTCTTTTCTTTTTTAAGGAAATCAAAAATACCCATGCTACTGTAATTTTATTGGCTTCTCTGTCTCACCCGGATTAAATAGCTTGTAAAATAACTCTGTTACCTCTTCTGTACCAAGTCGTGCTATTCGAATTCCAGAACTGGTCAATCCACCTTCTACAACAGAAAGTCTTTGTTCTAACTGGGTTCTGTTCTCCTCAAAAGACTCTTCACTGTTACCTTCAGCCTTCTTTCTTTTTAGTAGCCCCCTTTTTTTTCTTTTGGAAAGCACTGAGGGGGAATAAGGAACAACTACAAAGAAGTTCTTAGTCATGATGTTTGTACTGTCAGTAAATTTCTTAATGAAATCAATATATTCTTTGGTCTGAATCTTCAGGAGTTCGTTACTCTGGTCCTTCTCTTTATTTTCCAGGAGTGCAATATAGGGCCTTATATCAAGTCTTCTTGATTGGATAAAAATTTGAACAGAAAAATCTATAGAGTTTAGGAAGTTCTGGAATTGGTACAAAATAGAGGTACGCTCTTCGTTTGATTTTAGGGCAAAGTTTACGGAAGAAGCCATAATAACAGATCTTAGAGATCCATCTTTTAATATAACTATTCCATCGCGTATTTCTTCTATTGGAACAAAATCTTGAGTTGATTTTGATGAGGCCATACCTCTAATTATAACGTAGTATTGTTATAACGACTATTTAGTAACTGGGTTATTCTGTTCTTTTACGTCAAGGGACCAAGTTAAGTCTTTTAACTTACTGTCTGATAGTTTTGGTACAGATAATCCTAGATTGGTTTTCTTCTCCTTCCTTTCTTTAGCTTGTTTTTCTTTTTTATCCCAGATATACAATTTTTTGTTTAAACTATACCTGAAAAAAGCTTCCACCATCTCTATAAATGGTTTGTTATTTATTCTGTAGAAGGCTAGGGCTGCTCCAAAGATGACTACTGGTACAGAGAATATTATTGCCAAAAATCTTGGTAAAAATGAGAACAAAACAACTCCTATACCTAAAGACCCCGCAACATATATAAACTGCTTTAAGGTAAGTGGACCAAAAATTTTATCTTCGAAGTCTATAAATTGTGGTACTTGGAACTTCATTCTAATGGTTCTCTATATGGATCCTGACCAGAGTATCCTCCTGTTGATTTTGATAATTTGGAAGATATTGGCTTTTCAAATTTGTCAGATGAATCGTTTGGATTCTCAATCCCATGGAGTAGAGAATCTCTTTCGGGTGTTTCTTTTATTTCATCTTCCTCTCTTTCTCTTTCAATGTTTACTCCAACCTTGCTTTCATCAGTAGAGTCAGCTGGTGGTGCGGGTACTTCTTCTATAGGAAGGTTTTTTGGGACAGAATTTTTCACAGACCCGAAGGTACTGTTTATTATATCTTTTACATCTCCTGGTATGGATTTCATCAACTCATTAAACATCTGGTTTGTGACTGGGGATGGTAGGTTTGTCAGAACGTGCTTAATCTGCTCCCTAAGGTCCTCTTTGTTTTGCATTAATATTAGGTAAAGGAAAAGTTCAAGTTTTATTTTCTCTGACCTCACTTGATCTATTGAGTGCTTATCAAAGACAGACTGGAAATCGTTGTCCCATTTATCCCCCTTCAGGTACTCTTTTATTGCACCTGGTAGAATTTTTATTCTTTGTGAAATTGTTTGTGTTGAATCATCCATATTACTTTGATTCGTCTTTATTCTCGTCCTTATCCTCTGGCTTATCATCTGAGGTCTCTTTGTTTTGTTTAAGAGCTTCTTTCACAAGATCCTCCACTTTTTTGCCCCCCATTTTCTTTAGTAATGCCTGTTTAGCACTTCCTAGAGTACTCTTAGGCTGTAATCTAATTGCTCTCTGAAGAATGTTTCTATCGTAGACGGCATTAATGTAGGCTTCCTTTTCTATGTTAATTCGACTCTTTCTTTCTTTAATATTTCTTTTCTGTGCCTCGTCCTTACTTACACCTTTAATGCTATCAATTTTTTCTTGGGCGGCATTGAATGCATCAAGCTCTTTATTCATCACACCAGATGTTAGAAAGTCATTTAGGTCTTTTTTAGCTTTGACAAGTTTTTTCTTAGCCGCAGCAATTTTTGGCTTAAGCTCAGCTTTTCTTTCAGGGTTTTTAGTCAATTGCTCTTTTAGGTCTTTTGTCTCTTCTTCAGTCTCTTTTATCTCTTTGTTAAGGTTTCTAAACTTAGGACTTTTATCTTGGAGCTCTCTCTCTTTTGCTTCCTTTGCCAACTTAGCCTTAGCTAGCTTATCTTCTGCCTCAATAACAACGGTTGAGTCTTCTTCCATTGTCTCAAGTTTCTTGGATTCTCTTTCCACTATATTTTTTGTTTTCTTGCTGCGTAGCTGCACTATTCCACCATCTTTTATACCTTTTCCAACTTTAAAGTTACTCCCCAGGGCACTTGATAGGCCACCAATGGCATCTGAGACAACCTCTGCATTTTTTATGTTTCGTGGGTCAAAACTGGCTGATCCAAGAGTAGGTCCAGCTTTTGCAACAAGTTTGCCCAAAGGGTTTTTTCTTGCCCTGAGACCAAGCCTACCGATGGTGCTAGTAATCTTACTATCACTATCTCGCATACCCTGTAGTCTTTTTTCTGAAGCTAGGAAGGCTGAAGGTCTACCTAGGGCATTTCTTCCGATGAATCTAGTTAGTTTAAAAGCTCCTTCAACAGAAGCATCTCCCCCAACAGAGGCAAATCTCTTTGCCATTATTATGCTTCCAAGGAAAAAACCTACTGCAACAAAGAAACTTACTAATGCACCAACACTTCCCAGTATAAAAGATTTGGGAGACATCCACACTTTGTCGACACTTTCAATCGCAGCACTAATTGAGCCAAGAATATCTATTGATATATACAAAAGTAATATAAAGACTGGTGCAAAAAGAACCTGGTCTGTAAGAGCGGCCCACCATTTTTGTGAAAGAGACTTTGTTTGTGGCAAAATCATACCAGCAAAAGCAAAAGGCGAAAGTACCATGAGAAATATAATTGTGATAAACCTAAAAAGAAACATGAAGGCTGCTATCAAAAGGACTAAGATAGCTATGAGCATTATAAAGATTGCAGCAATCTTTTTTGTGAGTATTTGGCCGGGGTCGGCCGTTAGTAATCCTTCTAGACTTAATTCAGATAATCCAAAGGCTATCTCTGGATCCCAAACTTCTACCACACCAAGCCTTTGCATTATGGCGCCAGATAAACCTCCGTTTGCAACATTTACAAAACCAACGAAACCAGAATCACTCAGTCCCGCAGACGTAGATATTTGATTATAGAAAGATACCGCTAATGAATTAGAAACATCAACCAGTACTTTTGTAAAAAAAAGTGAAAAGTTAATTAAGAGTGCTGCAATAATTAAGTTTCTAAGGGCTTTATTTACATTTACACTCTCAAGCTGAACTATCTTAGCAATGGCAATATATAAAAGTGCAAATATGAAGACGATATTTGCTAGGTCTCTAAATATAATCCAGCCACTTTCAATTGCGTTAACACTATTAATAATTTCACCCATGTTGGATACGCTGACATAAAATATTGCATTAAAAAATAGTCCAGCTATCCACATTAAGAATGACACGAGGACTAGGAGTAGATAGGTAGTAAAGTTGAGCATACTTAAGAATACAGAGGATGCTATGTTATCAACATGACTAATGCTAGCAGCAGCAGATTGGCTTAGAGCACTAAGGTTTGGGAAAAGAACCTTGGCAGCCGTTTGAACATAATCGCCAAAGCTTGGATTAGTTGATTCCTGTGCATACGTTATCACCGGCACAAAAACAAGCATGACTAGAAAGCTAGCTAGTATGAATCTTGTTTTGTAAGAATTAATTTTCACGTCTTAAATTGAAATATTTCCGTAATTAAATCCCCCAATTTTAATGTCACCAATAAATCTATCTAGCAGTTCACTAAAATCTAGGTTAAAGATATCTTCAAAGATGTCTATCACGGAAGTTTTTAGGAGACCAGTTTCCAGGTCATTTAGTGCACCATTAAGTCTCTCACACATTTCTGCTAACCTGTCTGTTACATATGTCTCCCCAACGAATTCATCAGATAGCTCTAAAGACCTCTGGCAGGTTGAGAGTGCTCTATTAATTTTAGATTCATTAACTGAAGAAGGTGTTATAACATTTCCATATATATCTTCTGTAGCATGAAATCCACCACCTTGATTTAGTTTTTGTTCTTCAATATAAATTGCAGAAGACTGTCTTTCGTAAATCTCTTGTTGCGCTTTATCCAGTATACCGAATATATTGTTGTCTGGGTTTTGTGTTAGGTGATACCATGCGTCCCAGCCACCTTTTGTGAAGTCTCCTTCAAGAAATGCTTTAGTATTTTCTTTGCTTCCAGTATGTAGGTCCAGGGTGTAATTTCTTGAGTACACTCCACTATCTTTATTCTCAATTAGTACCCTAGCTACAGATTCAAGGTATTCTTTTTCAAAACTGTTTCCACCCGGGGTATTAAGCTCTCCTGTTTCAAAATTATACCCAAAGTTTTCAAGCATGAACTTATTGAATTCACTCTTTGCCACACTTTGGTAAAAGGATGACAAATTTTGTTCAAACAGTGGCAGGTTCTCGGGTCCTTTCTCCTCAGTTGGTAGATATCTATTACCCAAATATCCCTTGTATCCCCTTCTAACAAATTCTATCTCAGTAGAAGTTTCATCGGCCAGGCTACTTTTTGCCTCGAATTCTTGCAAAGGGTCTTGTTCTAATTCCTTTTCTAGCAACAGATTAAGTTTTTCAAGTATCTCCATACTTATATCTATATGCTCTTCGTCAACAACAGGTACACGTTCTCCAAAATTACCCTGAGCAAAAGTAGAGGCAGGTAGTATAAAAACAAAAAGGGATAGGATAAAAAAGCTAAAAATTTTCATAATAAATTTCCCTAATACTATATATTGTATTATACCTTCTTTTCTACCTTAAAGAAGAGAAATTATGTGTAAAACCATTAGTTTTTAAAGTATTCTTCCAGACTTTTATATGCATCTATAAATACAGATGCTTGTTCTTCATATGCAGAAGCATATATTCTTGCAAGTAATGGGTCCTCGACCAGCTTCTCCATACCTTCTATTCTGTCTATAATAAGTCCAATACTATTTATGAGCTTCAGATGAATTTCTGTAGCATCACTTGGTACTGAAATGGCAATAAATGATTTTTGTAGAGACCTGTAACTTTCTTTTATAGCGTTTAAGTTCCTTATTTCAGATCTTTTCTCGTCATTTGTCCCTAAAGACTGGGCTCTTCTGAAGATTGTCAGCTCATTTTCTAGGTTATCTGGGTTCACGTAGAGGGTTACACTACTCTCAAAGCTATTTTGATAGTTTTTCCTGGCATTTTCTATTGCAGGGACTATGGTCAGGTCTTTTTGATCGTATTTTTTGAAATCATTTAATAATTCAGTGATATTTTCTTGCTCTAAAAAGTCAAAAAGCACCTCTTGTCTTGTGCCAACAGCTACATTTTCTGTATCTAAACCAATTCTAGCGTCATAATACGCAAAAAAACGTTCAGTCATAGTGTCTCCACTGAGCTCATCTAAAGTGTCAAGAAGGCTAAGCTCATCACTTTGCTCTACAAATACTTCCGCTAAGAGCGTATTTGAATTAGAGTTCTCTACTCTCTGAGCTGGAGAGTCTTCTTCTTTTGCGTATTCAATGGGTGAAGTATCAAAGACATTTTTTAGATACGTTCCAAGACCTAGAATAATAATTAATACAATTGCACCTACAAGTAGTTTATCTTTCATACAATTTTATTGTATCAAAAAATTATAAGGTATTATATATGTATGAAATATGTTTTTGTAATATTCCTTATACTACTGGCGTTTAGTGTGGCAGATGCTAGAAGTTTGTACGTTGGTGTAAGTGGTGAGGATGTAAGAGATTTACAAGAGTTTTTAAACTCCAATCCAGAAACTCAGGTTGCTGTATCTGGCCCAGGGTCACCCGGAAATGAAACTACTTATTTTGGAGAACTTACTAAAGCTGCAGTTATAAAGTTTCAAGAAATTTACAAAGAAGAGATACTAGAACCCTTGGATCTCTTAGTGGGAACTGGGTTTGTCGGAGATCTAACCAGACAAGTGATTGATAGTCTATTGAACAAGATTGTATCTGTAGAAGAGGTTCAAACTGAGATTCCTGTAGAAAATGAGTATTATACAAATGACAATGTCTTTGGTGGTAAGATAGAAAGATCTTTTTACTGTGCTTGCAGCAGAAACTATTATATAGAAATATCCGACCCAAAAGGGGGTGATTTTGTTTGGGATCCAACAAGTCCCCAGTTTAGGGAACACCAATTACCTGAAGTCGGTGTTTGGACAGTTGGGTTATATGAACCAGGTGGAATCTGTATTGTCTATTCTGGAGATGATTGCCGTGTTTACCGAAGGACTAACAATATTACTGAAATTGTTGGGACATCTTTCTAACTATATCAAGCCAATCTTTCAAAGAAAGGTCCTCGGGTCTTCTAGGGTCCTCTATTCTTATTAGTGACTTTAGATTTTTTGACACTTTCTTTCTTTTGCTAGAAAAACCTGTTTTTAATACTTTAAAAAATAAGTTCTCGTCTAAATTCTTAAAGTTATCCCTAGAAATATTTTCAATGTGTAGAATAGCTGAATCGACTTTTGGTATGGGATTGAAGTTTCCTCTTTTAACGGTCTTTATATAAGTGGGGTTTCCATAAACCTTTACACTAATTGAAAGTAGGCTTTCCTTAGAATCTTTAGCTACAATTCTTTCGGCTACTTCTTTTTGAATTAGTAAAGTCATCGATGTTGGTTGGTTTTCTGTCTCAAGAAAATGTCTAATTATTTTACCCGTAATGTAATATGGGATATTTGCCACTATTTTGTAGGGTTCCTTTATAAAAAGATCTGTTTCTAAAACATCTCCATGTATTACTTCTAAATTGTCTACATTCTCTTCAGATAGTCTTTTATAAAGAAGATTATCTTTTTCTACAGCAATTACTCGGGCACCTTTTTCTAAAAGTTTTTTAGTTAATGCACCAGTTCCTGGTCCGATTTCTACAACCAGATCACTATTTGAAACACTAAATGCCATATCAAGAGCAACTTGTGGCTGTATTAGGAAGTTTTGGCCGAGAGATTTTTTGGGGAAAAATATTACCATGTTATGTCTCCAAATATAGCATCAATTCCCTTTCTTCTCCTATCGGATAAGTCATCTTCCTCTACAATGGATTCTTCGATAAAAGATGGATCAATATCACCTATGAATTCTGAAGGTATTCGTAAGTCACTTGATCCAAAGACTGTTCTAGAGTGGGCATATGATAGGAAAACTTTATTTCTGGCCCTAGTAATTGCGACATAGAAAAGCCTTCTCTCTTCTTCATTATCTGTATCTTTGTCATCCAGTCTTTCGTGTGGAAAGAGTCCTTCCTCTAAGCCTGTTATGAAAACATAATCAAATTCCAGTCCCTTTGAAGCGTGAACTGTCATTAATTTCACACTCTCATCACTTGATATGTTGTCTTGATCTGTCGCCAAGGCTGCATCAGACAGGAAGTTGTCTAAAGCTTCTTCAGGATCTAGTTTGTCATATCTTGAGGCAAGACTGGCTAGCTCATAGATGTTCTCTAGTCTCTCAAGACCATCGTCTCCGTCATTTGAAAGTTGTTCCTGTAGACCTGAGACTTTAAGGGTATGTTTGATAAAGTCACTCATTTTTACTTTTCCTGCTTTTTCATATATCTTTGATAAGATTTTATAAAACTCATCTACTTTTTCTTTGGTTTTTCCTTTTAATTCATCTCTCTTACCATCTATGACTTTTGCTAAAGTAACTTTTCCTACACCTCTAGCTGGTGTGTTAATAACTCTAGATATATCAACAACGCTATCTGGGTTAAGTGCCGCTTTTATAAAAGAAAGCATATCTTTTATCTCTTTTCTCTCAAAGAATTTAGTTCCTACTAACTGGTATGAGATATTTTCTCGGAGGAATGCTTCTTCTAGTGCTCTTGATTGAAAGTTTGCTCTATAGAGAATGGCTATTTCTTTAGGAGAAACTTTTTCTCTTAGTAACTCTTTTACCTTTTCGGCAATCCTCTCCGCCTCGTTTGCTTCATTCCAACCCTCAATTATTTCTAGCCTCTCTCCTTCTTTATTGGATGTAAAAAGATTTTTCTCAATTCGATTATTGTTCTTTTTAATAACATTATTTGCTGCCCCTAGGATATTTTGAGTAGATCTATAGTTTTCTTCAAGAAGAATTACTGTAGTGTCTCTGAAATCTCTCTCGAAAGACATTATGTTTTCTACCTTTGCTCCTCGCCAACTATATATTGAATTGTGCGTAATAATTCCATTAGCGATGTAGTTATTTGTTTTATCAATGTCTAGGTCATATACAAAAGAGTCTTTGGACTTTATCTTTCTAACACTTTTTACTATAGAGTACCCAGACTTCTGGTTGAAGAGAACCATTCCTGGTCTTACTGAGGCTGCTGGAAGAAAGGGAAGAGAACACTTAACTGTTCTATCTTTTTCACTCTTACCAAGTCTAGCAATTTCTACCACATTGGCATCGGGTAATCTTTTCTTCAGCTCCTGACATTTTTTTAATATTTCTCCGTAATTCTTGTTTAATGTCTCGTATCTCCAACTTTTTGGATTTCTGGTTCCACTTCTTGTTTTGAGACCAAGAGAATTTAGTATTTTTTTTCCTTCCTTATCCTGACCGATTAAGCTCAGTTTGTGCATACTACTGCCACCCCTATTATCGGCACATAGTGTAATGACGATATTTCTTCTTCTGTTTACAGCAGTTTGTGGTTGGTGGTGTGGGTAGTCTTTTGACAGGCCTAGTTCTCTAAGTAATGCTGCGGCACCTGATTCGGTGTCTATGGAATTATATATTTTATCTATTACCTTTTGATCTTGTACGTAACCACCTCCCCTATTTTCTCTAGTGTGTTTCCTGGCGATAAATGGAATTGTGGGTATTCTGTATTTAAGGGAGGTGGTATATTCCATTATTCTGGAAGATACTTCATCTGTATGTGTTCCTATAATCCATAATTTGTCCGCGTGCTCATGGTTATTTCTCTGTACAAATCCAACCATTTTTCGTGCCTGACCTTTGGTATACATCTGAGATATACCAAGTCTATAACCTTTACCTTTTTTATACATAAGGTATGTAAAATGATATTGTTTTGATATCCCTAATCTGTAGCCAGCAAAATGTATGTGGTTAGGGGTGCTTACCAGACTTTTCCTATCTTCTGTTTTTATTTCAATCAGTTCTTTTGATGATTTCCTCTTATGAACTTTTTTAACAGTTGATTCTCTAATATCTCCACTGCCAAAGCTAGACAGAACTTGGTCTCCTTCCTTTATCTTATCCATAGTCTTACTTTTTCCATCAGCCATTGATATTTTTGTTCTTTTATCCAGACACTGATCTGCATCTCCCACGGCACAGATATTCTTGTGCTCATCAGCCAAAAGCTTTATCAGCTCATACTGAACTTTATTCGTATCTTGGTACTCATCAACATGAATGTACTTCCAGATGTTCTGATAGTAATCTAGAATTTCTTTATCTCTTTTAAGCAAAAGAAGTGTTTCTAGTAAAAGATCATCAAAATCATATGCTTTTGACTCTTTCAGTATCTTTTGATACTCAGACCAGACGTCAGATACTAATTCTTCCCAATATGATGAGGCTATGCCAGAAAATTCTTCTTGGGTAAGAGCTTCTCCTTTCTGTCTGCTAATATTTCCAAGAATTTTTCCAGGATCGTACTGTTTTACGTCATAACCCCTTCTTTTCATTGCCTCTCTGATAGCTTTTTTAGAGTCATCTCTATCGAAAATACTAAAATGTCTAGGAATATTTAATTCTTTATGATGGTTTTTTAGTAAAAAGACACCAAGAGAGTGAAAGGTAGCAATAAAAGGAGAGCTTTCTGTTGGTATTCTCTTATAAACCCTGTCCTTCATCTCTTTCGCAGCTTTGTTAGTAAAGGTTACTGCTAAAATGTTATATGGATTTACTCCAGATCTGATGATATTGGCGATTCTTTCGGTAATAACTCGGGTTTTTCCTGCACCTGCTCCAGCTACTACTAAAAGAGGACCCTCGATGTGAGAAACAGCCTCCTTTTGTCTTTCATTTAGGTTCATTTAGGCAATAATAGCACACAAAATTACTATCCACAGAGGTCATTGACCCTCTTATTCCTTTGGGTATAATGCACATATAGATTGAGAAGGTTTAATCAAAATATGGCTTTAAACAGGCGTATTTTGTAGATGATTTGGGACGGTTGCTATAAAATTTAGCTTATTTTACCTAACACACAAGACCCTGAAGGCAGTTCGAGTATTCAGGCGACAATACGTTTTCTAAAGCAACTTTTGAAATTAAAGATTGCTTTTTCATTTATGATGTACGCTGGCTTCTTTGGACTATTTCAGGCAGATACAACTATCCAAATACCACAAAAACCAACATACAACGCTCAGAATCTACCTATTCTTGAAGCAAGTAATAGCCCATTTTCAAATAGTGTTGGAGGAGCAGAGATTGTAATAGATGATGCCGCTCTATACCCTGAGGTTGGCAGCGGCTCAGTAAGTATTACACAAGTAGTTTTGCTAAAAGTAGTGACAAGATTAGTACCTATGTAGTTCAAGATGGAGATACTATATCTCAAATTGCAGAAATGTTCGGTGTGTCTTCAAACACTATTCGTTGGGGTAATGATATAGATACTAATGATGTTATAAATCCTGGAGACAGGCTTGTTATCCTTCCTATAAACGGTGTAAGACATACTGTGGAGAAAGGAGATACTATTAAATCAATTGCTAAGAAATACGAAGGGGACGTTGATGAAATATTGAGGTTTAATGAACTTACTGCTGACTCTGAAATATCAGTAGGAGATGTTGTTGTTGTTCCAAATGGTGAGGTCCATAGACCCAAAGCTTCTTCTGGTGGTACTTATGCCAAAGCGAGTGTTTCTTCAGATTACTTTATAAATCCTGTACCAGGATCTGTTATTACACAATATTTACATGGATACAATGCCATTGATCTTGGTGCAAGATCTGGATCGTCTGTATATGCATCAGCCTCTGGTGAAGTTATTGTGAGTAAAGAAGGTGGCTGGAATGGAGGGTATGGTAACTATGTCGTGATTAGGCACAGTAATGGTACCCAGACTCTATACTCTCACCTAGCAAGCAATTCTGTATACGTTGGACAGTACGTAAGTCAGGGAGATATTATTGGGTATGTTGGCGCAACTGGTAGAGCTACTGGTCCACACCTTCACTTTGAGGTTAGAGGGGCAGTCAATCCTTTTAATAGATAGTATGTAGGTTTTACCACCTACATCATCTCTGGTGTGGGAGGAGAAGTCTAGATAATGTCTCGTACAAAAATCCACACTCTAGGTGTGGATTTTTGTTTAGTTATTCATCTCAGCTTTACATGTTCTTGCTGCTGGATTGGCTTCGAGTCTGTCTCTTTCAATCTCTTTTTTACTTACTTCACACATTCCGTATGTTCCTTTCTCAATTCTTTCTAGTGCAGACTTGATTTCATTAAATCTAATTTCTAACTGTTTGAGAATAGCAGTATTTGATTCAAACCCTTCAATCTTATCAGCCACCTCATTTTCGTCGGTTCTTTCCTCCTCGCTCAAATGATCTGGAGTAGCTTCCCAGTCTTTTGGATTATCTGGGTTTATCCTTCCCACATGCTGGAGTTCTTTTATAATTTCTTGTAATTCAGACTCTAGCTTTGTTTTGAAATATTCTAAATCCTTGTTTTCCATATTGTTTATATAATAACACTATCTAATTTGTTTTGAAGAGATGAATAGGGGTAGTAATTTCTTGAAAGAATCATTTGTTTTTGTGATAAGAAGAGTGTTTTTATCAAGAAATGTATAAGTTAATATCTCTTCCCCACTTTCATCGTGAAGGATTCTGAGATCTCTGTTCTCTGAAATGATATCCTGGAAATTCGGATCATCTGGTATGTATTCTTTACCAAAGAGTGAAGATAGATCCTCGGCTATAAGTCTTTCCCAAAGAAGTATTCCGGAAAAAGCTCCTTCATATGAATCAACCTCTACTATCCAGAAAGGAACATTTTCTCCTGAAACTTTAACAAGACCAAACATCATGTCGCCTGTCATAGATCTAAGAAGGGATCCTGGTGTCCTTGCACCAATGGAGCTTACAAAGTTCTGTGGGTTATCCTGTTCTAGCTCAATGTTTAGAATGTCTCCTTCGAAGTTTTGATTTTTTAGAAAATTCGTAAAATCAGATTTACCCTCAACTCTCTTTTTGACTGAATCATCATAGACAAGAATAGTTTCTATAATCTTTCTTTCAGGAGTGACAGCCCTTGTTTGCCAGAAATAAAATCCAACAGCTATCATTCCAAGAAATATAAATAGTACTGCCCAAATAAGCATGGAGGAACTTTTTTCTTCTTTAGTAACCTTCTCGGCCCCTCGCTTCTTCTGCTCTTTTACACTTATAGATATACTAGACTCTTTCTGTTTTTCTACAGTTTCGGCAATGTCTCCTTCATATGTTCTAAGGGGTCTTATGCTTACGTCAGTCTTAGGTAGCTTTTTATCCATACGCTACTATTGTAGCACTAATCTTTGGGCTTTTTAGAATCAAAGAATTTCGGATCAACTTCTTTGACAGAAAGTTTCAGTCTCCCTTCTCTGTCTACTTCTTTTACGACAACAGGCAGAACATCTCCTTCCTTTACTAGATCCGTGGTTTTCTCTACTCTAAAAGGAGCAAACTCTGAAATGTGGACTAGACCTTCTTTGTTTCCAAGATCTACGAAAGCACCAAAGTCTAGAACTTTGACTACTTTTCCTTGAGCTTTTTCACCGACTACATATTCTTTTGTTATATTTTGGATTATTTTCTCTGCTTCTTTGGCACTTCCATTTTTTCCAGTAATAAAGACTGTTCCGTCGTCATCTATATCAATTTCAGTTCCGGTGTTGTCCTTGATTTCATTTATCACTTTTCCTCCAGAACCAATAACCATTCCAATTTGTTCTGGCTTTATTTTTACAACTCGTATTTCTGGAGCAAATGGAGAAGTATTATCTCTTGGTTTTTCTATCTCTTTTTCTATACAGTCTAGTATGTGGAATCTAGCATCCTTTGCTTTCTCCAGTGCTTCTTTAAGAATCTCAATTGGGACACCTAAAACTTTTACATCCATTTGAATGGCTGTGATTCCGTTTCTTGTTCCAGCAACTTTAAAATCCATGTCTCCATGATGATCCTCTGGTCCCTGAATGTCTGTTAGAACTTTATACTTGTCTCCTGACATCATCAGACCTGATGCGATACCTGCAACCGGTGCTTTGATCGGAACTCCTGCATCAAGGAGTGCTAAAGTGCTTCCACAGACAGATCCCATAGATGTGGAACCATTTGAAGCCATGGATTCTGAAACAATTCTGATTGTATAAGGAAAAATTTCTTTTGATGGGATGATGGCGCGGAGAGCCTTCTCTGCAAGTGCACCATGTCCAATCATTCTTCTGTTAGTTCCTCCTATTCGGCCAGTTTCTCCTGTTGAGTATGGAGGGAAGTTATAATGGTGCATGAATCTTTTTTGAGTCTCTTGTTCTTCCATAGTGTCAATCATTTGAGTGTCTCCAGGTCCTCCAAGAGTTATGACTGAAAGAATATGTGTTCCTCCTCTGTAGAATATTCCGGAACCATGTAGCATTTTTGAGATTCCACCGGCCTGGGCAAACAGGGGTCTAACCTCGTCCATCCCTCTTCCGTCTGCCCGACGACTTTTTTCAATAGCTTCTGTATGAAGTATCTCGTCTAACTTTTCCTCAAAGTATTCCAAACACAGTGATGTGTTCTCTTCTTCAGGAATTAATTCTTTCCACTTCTCTTCTAGTTTTGAGATGCCTGATTTGCCTGGTCCAGAAAAGACGTGTGAATCCATCTCTGGCATTATTTTTTCTTCGAATATGTTTTTTGCTTCTTTACCTATCTCTGGTTTGGGAAACTTTCTCTTCTCCTTCCCTATCTTTTTGATGATTTTCTTCTGCCAACTCTCAATTGAAGAAATAACTTCATTTGCTTTCTCGATACTTTCTGTAACAGTGTCTTCGCTGATTTCGTTTGAACCAACTTCTATCATGTTTATCTTCCCATCTTTACCACAGACAAGGAGGTCAAGTGTGTGATTATTTTCTTTCCTAAATTCATAGTTTGGATTTACTATGAAACCATCATCACCATTTTTGCCGATCCTAACTGCTCCAACTGGTCCATTCCATGGAATGTCTGACACTCCTAATGCCAATGATGCAGCGATTATGGAAAGGACATCTGGGTCATCTTCTCCAAGGGAAAGAACTGTAATGACAACTTGAATATCATTTCTAATCCACTGATCAAATAACGGTCTAATTGTTCTATCAACCACCCTTCCCGAAAGAGTTGCTTCATCAGATGGCTTTCCTTCTCTTCTCATGAAACGTGATCCCAAAATTGCACCAGCTGCATAGAAGCGCTCTTCGTAATCGACTGTTAGCGGGAAATAACCAACTGAAGCATTGGCATTTTTTGACATGACGGCAGTTGCTAGAACTGCAGTGTCTCCCAATCTTACAATCACAGAACCGTTTGCTTGTTCTACCAAATCAGAGAACTCAGCTGTAAGCTCTTTCTCCCCTACTTGGAGAGTAAATGTTTCTTTATTCATACCTTTTATGTGAGATGTGCAGATTTCAGATCATTTGATCTGCTTATCTGAACACCTCTTTACTAATATGAAACTACTCTAGCATATATTTGACAAAATAAAATAATTTTGGAAACTGTACAAAGAGGACGTTAACGCTGATTAGAAAAGTAGCGCAAGTTGTCTTTAGGTGACGAAGAAAGGAATCCAAAAAGACCATGTTTCTGTCACCTTACCCACAAAGAACTGAAAGGTTCTTTGTGGGATTGCAGACTAATGTGGGAATGTAAAAAGATAAGGGAGTTGTCTGCACCTACAGAAAGACGAGGGTCTTTCTGTAGACTTTGGGAACGAGACCACCAGTAGAAAAAAGACAATGTTTATGTTCCCAATCTCCATATACCTAACGGTATGTGGAGGTATTAGGAAGACTATGGTGTAGCTCAAAAAAGAATTGTTGTATGTCTTCCTCTGACCTACCCTGGGGTAGGCCTTTTTTGTTGACAAACTTTGTTTTATATGCAAAATCAGGTAAAGATGCTCTTTGAAATATGGTGACTAGGAGTGGCGTTTTAAGAAAGATAGTCATTGTGTCACCTACCACCAAAGGAACAAAAGTCCTTTTGGTGGCTTGTAGACGACAGATGAACTTGTGCAAGAGGGTTTAATTGTCTGCACCCATAAAGGACTGAAAGGTTCTTTATGGGCTTTGGGAACTATTCAGCGCGTCTAAAAAGAATTTAATTGTGTCCCCATCTCTATATGTAGGAAACTTCATATAGAGGTTTTATGTCTATTGAGACGTTCTCTTTAGACTAAATGTTCCATCATTTTGAAAGGAAAACAGAATGGGACGAGTCATTGGTTTGAGGCATCGAATCAAAGTCACCGCAGAAGGTGAAGCACGGCCAACACAGTTGGCAATCTACATCCCTGAAGCGCATGTCACAGATATCCTTGAGCTTGAAACAGAGCTTGATGAACTTGATTTCGTGTTGGGCAGGTACCCCGTTTCCTTCAGAAAAATCAAGCCTGAAGATGAACTCGAAAACTTTCTGTCGCACCATGTTAAGTGGCGCAAGATCCGAAGTAATGAACAGAAAAGTAAGTTTCCTGACAAGTTCATTGGCAAGGATGATCGTGGTAATACGATTGTCGCCACCCAGGTTCCGAATGACTATGACGGTCTTTCTGCTGGGGACATGGTTGCTACCATCTTTGGTGGCTCCGGTGATATGTTTGTTTGTGCGCTTGCCGAAAGAGGTAAGGAAATTTCTGCAACTGTTCACCGGATTGCAGCCAAAAATCTTTCCAGTAGCCGTCCTTCTGATGACAAGAGTGACGATGCTGTCCTTCTTACAAAGCTTTTGAGGAGCGAACCAGCCCTTTTCCATGAATTTGGTCCAAGGGATGCGTCTTTGATTCATGTCAGGGAAACCTACCGTGTTCGTACCGACGCTATGAAGGCTCGTATTCAGACCGAACAGCGACTTCGCTCGAGGCTCATTGGCCAGATGTTCCGCTCTTTGAGTATTGAAGGGGACATTACCCAAGCCTATGATGCCATGAAGGCAAATGACAAGATTTTCCAGGGAGTTCTGGCTGATGAGAGGCGTTGCTACCGTGATTTTGAGAAGGCGGTTGGCTCAACTCTTGTCTACGACAAGATCTTTTCTGGCATTGAAGGTGTTGGTCCGGCAATTGCTGGGCGAATCATTGCGGCTGTCATTGACGTCAGGCGCTTTGGCACTTGTGCCAGGTTCAAATCTTTCTGTGGTGTCAGGGTCAGGGATGATGGCAGTTTCCTTCGTAGAAGGACTGGAATGACGAATAACTGGCACAATGATGCCCGTCAGGCTTTCTGGCTTGTGGCTGATCAGTTTAACCGCAGGGCAAATAGTCCTTGGGGTAAGATCCTTCGGTACTATAAGGTCAAGCTTGCGGAACGTCATAAGTCTGCCAGTGTTCCCAAGCATATGTCGGCACTTTTCCGAAAGGCTGAAAGGATCTTTCAGGGTTTCGACCTTGGTCTTAGTATCGATAGCTATGACGTCTCCACGTCTGAAGGTATGCTTGCATATCTCGAGGATGGAGTTCGTAAGCTTTCCCAGGCTGAGTCCAGTGGGGAGCTGACTCTTCAACTTCGTGAGGAGATTGGAAAGTTGAATGGTAAGGATTCGACCCAAACCGTCTCTGTCTTTACTCCGGGTCATATCCACAAGATGGCTCAGTGGCGTTCGGCTACGAAGTTTGCCGAATGGCTGTATCGTGAGTGGACTAGGCTTGAGGCAGACCCTGCTTCTTTTGTTGCAAGACCTCCCAATATCCTTCGTTTTGCTGACCCTCAGATGTATGAGGATTGGATTTTGAAGATTGAGAAGACTGATCCTGATGCTCGAAGGGCTTGCCAAGCTCAAGCTAACGAGGCAACCAGGCTCCATGATGCTGCTTAGGTGACGAGGTCTTACTTAAAAAGAAAGACGGTTGTGCTGTCACCTATCACCAGAGGGGCGGAAGCTTCTCTGGTGGGTTGCGGACGATGCATAGCATTAAAAAAGAACAGAACTTTGTCTGCATCCAAAAAGGACTGAGAAGTTCTTTTAGACCTGTCACATGGCAGGTCTTTTTTATTGACAAGCAAGCTATTTTTACATAAGTTGTCTTTAGGTGACGAAGCAAGCGTTTCCAAAAGACTGTTGTCCTGTCACTCTACCCACAAAGGACTGAAAGGTTCTTTGTGGTATTGTAGACGAATCTCTTTTTTACAGAAAGTTCGGGAAACTGTCTGCACCTACACCAGAGAGAAGTCTCTGGTGTGGCTTGGGAGACGAATTGCGCAATTTAAAAAGAGGTATAAATTGTCTCTCTAGACCCATCTAATAAGGTGGGTCTTTTTTATATATAAAAAGCACCAGCTTTTAAGCTGGTGCAATGGAGCCGGAGGGAGTCGAACCCTCGTTTCGGTCTGGGAGCAAATCACAGATGGTTTTTGCTTGGGCATTTTCCATCTTGGGCTACCACACCCTAGTGAGTTTCATATCCAGCCGGTCGCTGCCGTTCGGCCCCTCTTTATATAATACGGAGCTTCCTTAGAAGCTTCTTCTTCCTAAGACAGCCCAGGCTGTCCAGGACTATTATTGTAAGTGCAATCCAGAAAACAATCTCTGGTAAGGTGTCTCCGCAAAAACTTCGTAGCATGCTTGTGGCAGTTTCTCCAAATATGAGATCCAGTGGTATTGAGATGATTACAGAAAGGAATAACATTGGTATACAGATTACTGTAGTAACAATACAACTTGCTAAGATGTGCCAAAGGACAATGCCGAGACAGGCTCTAATTGTCATTTATTCCTCCTTAAGGTACGACCTTCTTGAAAACTACTGTTTTACTAAGATATTGTCAAGTTTTCCTTCCCGGAAGTAGATATTTCTTTGGATTCTTATCCAGATCAAAGAATTCATCACAGGAGTCAATAAGCTTACTTGAGGCTGATTTACCAAAGGTCATAACTTCTACCTGACAACCCGCATGGTTTTTTAGATATTCAACAAGTGGAACAAAGTCCCCATCGCCAGATACTAGAATTACAGTATCTAGCTTAGAAGATAGTCTAATTGCATCAATTGCAATTCCAACGTCCCAGTCCCCTTTCTTTGCACCACCTGAGAATATTTGCAGTTCTTTAGATCTTGTTTCAATTCCAAGCTTCTCTAAGGCATCAAAGAAGTCTGATTCTGTACCCTCCTCTGTTGTGACAACATAGGCAAAGGCTCTGATCAGTTTTCTATTATCTACAGCATCTTTCAGAATGCTTCCAAAATTTACCCTCCTTTTGTATAGATGTTTTGCACTGTGGTATAGATTCTGTGCGTCAATAAAAACAGCCACACGCTGATCAGGATGTTTAATTATAGGCATAGTATTAAAAGATTATTTATAAAAAACTAGCGATTTACTTTTTGATATCAAGCTTCTTGATTAGAGCCTTGTATCTCTTAGGATCTTTTTTAGCTAAGTATGAAAGATGGCGTCTTCTATCAGCAACCATAGATAGAAGCCCACGTCTTGAATGTTTATCTTTTTTATTCTTTTTCAAATGCTTGGTAAGCTCATCAATTCTTTTAGTCAAAAGAGTCACCTGTACTTCAGGTGAACCTGTATCTTTGTCGTGTATTCGACTATCCTTGATAGCTTTTTCCTTTTTTGTTTTCGCTAGCATGAGAAAAAGAATAGCATACTTCTAATATTTTGCAAATTAACTCACTTGACATTAGAGTAAAAATGTGTATAGTGGAAGCAAACCCGTACCTTCACAAAAGCTACATATATAAGGAAATATGTGATGAAACAACTATTGTCACTTGGCCTCATTTTTCTGACATTTAGTCTCCAGGCCTGTTCGGCAAACAGCCCTACGTTGGGTTGGGACAAAGAATTCCTCGAAAATCTTGGTATTCGCAAACGATATTCGACTTACGCTCCGCCAGCAGGTCGGATGGATCAGCTAAATGCTCACCCTACGAGTCATGCTCGTGGCAAAGTCAGGATTGCTGACCGTATTAATCCGGTTTTCAATCCTGAAATTATTGATGGATACAGACAACGCCTTCATGATGGAATGCTCGAGTATCGTGTTGAAGTACGGCAAGGTGTTACCCTTGTTTCGGGTTATTTTCTTCCCTTCAACAGCGCTACTAATGAGGTATATGTTGGCAGTATGCGGGAAGACATTTATGACTCCAAATACTTCGCAGACCTCATGTTACACAACATGCAGAAAGTTAGACACCTTCCGCCCGACCAAGGTGGTCAGGTGAGTATGGCAAGACAAGCGGCCATGAATATGGCTATACAACAACAGTCTCGATAACTCGAAAGGAAAAGTTATGAGAAAGTTCATGCTATTGGTTCTTTGTACAGGCTTCTTTTTTACAACAGGCTGTGGCGCCAAAACCAAGAGTATCATGAGTCAGTCAGTCGTGTTCGATGATTACTCGGAGTTTCAGGTTGCATGGCAGGAGTTCAACGACCCCATGGGTCTTAATGGTCTCTCGACGGTAGCTCAGGTACGTGAACCCGCCTGTGGTCCTGATGGCCAAGTTCCGGTCAATGCCGATGGAAAGCCCTTGAAATACAATGTTTCAATGGTCAACCATGCGGTTCACATTGAAAGTGGTTGGGGTAAGCAGGCTACTGTTGCGGCAATTAATGCCGCAGGCTTCGTCGGAGGAACCGTTGGTGGCGCAGCTGTTCTGAGACCCAACAAAACCTACGTTCGGGCTGGTAATGCTGACGCGTTTGTCAGCAACACCAACGATTCATCCAGTATCTCTGATGTCGGCGTCAGCAACACTGTTGGCGGTCCCTAGTAACCCCGTAGCTTTTACACAACCCGCTCTTCTCAGGAAGGGCGGGTTTTTGTATACTTATATCAAGTGGGATTAACTTCTATTAGAAGAATTTACTAATTAACAAGCATAATTATGTCTAAAAAAAGTGGTGGACTTAATAAAGTCGCATGGATTCTAGTAATTATCGGTGCCCTTAACTGGGGACTTGTAGGTATTGGAAGTTTGGCAAGTGCCAACTGGAACATAGTATACCTACTTATTGGAACATGGGCAGGAATGACAGTACTAAACATTGTATATATTCTTGTTGGACTTTCAGCACTTGTATTACTTTTTGGAAAAGGAAAGAAAGGGTCTTCATGTGGTCCTTGTGAATCGGGAACATGCACAGCCCATGGAGATGGGATGTAGTTTCCAGAGTATTTCTAAAGAAAATACCGCCTTTAGGCGGTATTTTTGTATGTTATTATTTTGATATGAATATTATTTCTTGGAATGTAAACGGTCTTCGAGCAATTCACCGAAAAGGAAATTGGGATACTATTTTGAAGAAATCACCAGATATTCTCTGTTTGCAGGAAACAAAATCAAGAGAAGATCAATTATCTGAAGACCTTAGGTCTCCAGATGGTTATCATTCATATTTTTCTTGGCCAGATGAGAAGAAGGGATATAGTGGGGTAGCAATTTATTCTAAGGTAAAACCAGATTTAGTAAAAAAGGAGTTTAAAAACAAAGAGCTTAATGGAGAAGGGAGAATATTAGAGGTTCATTTTGGTAACTTAGTACTTTTCAATGTGTACTTCCCTAACGGTGGAGGTGGAGAAGAAAGATTAGCTTATAAGTTGGATTTCTATGATGCATTTTTAGAATATATAAAGGAACTTACCAAAAAGGGCAAAGATATTATTTTTTGTGGAGATGTAAATACTGCTCATGAGGAAATAGATCTAGCAAGACCTAAGGAAAACGAAGGAAACACAGGCTTTTTACCAGAAGAAAGAGCTTGGATTGATGAGGTTGAAATGTCAGGATATGTAGATATTTGGAGAAAGCTGAACCCTAATAAAAAAGACTCTTATACATACTGGGATATGAAAACCAGGGCCAGAGACAGAAATGTTGGTTGGAGAATAGATTACTTCTTTCTTTCAAGCAAATTAGTTAAAAAGGTGAAGGAGGTTTCTATATTATCTAGTATGCTTGGGTCAGATCACTGCCCTATTTCACTTGACTTGAAGTAGTTTGAGAGTATTGTTTGTTCTAGAGTTTGGACATTTAATACAACAAGGAGGATCTCATGAGATCTCTGAAGGTTATCGGTCTTTATTTTTGGGTGGTATTTACTATTACTATTTCTGTGCACTATCTTTTCCTGCTGACAGGTTTTGACACTTTGCAAAAGATACCTATGAAAGGTTTGTCTGGAGAATTCATCATAAATCACAGGCAGTTCGACGTTTTTTGGTACCCATTCATAGCAATTTTTGCAGGTGCATTCCACTGTTATAGGCGGAAAAGTCCAGTAATTTTCCCAAAGGATTTGGTAAGTTTCCAAGCCTTCTTTGCCGGGTTACTTGCTCTTGTGTTATCAGTTATTGTAGAACTGATGAGCTTTCTAACCTTTTGCCTGTTAGGTTTTATACTCTCAGCCACAGTTTCTGCGGTTACTACTGTTCTCAATTCACACGATGATTCGAGAACTAGCTTATCAGTAAGGAGACAGCATCTTTTGTTTGTGGAACTAGTGTTTGCCATTGTTTTTGCCCTAAGGTTAGGGGGAAATATTGGCGCTCTGTTGATACTTGTTCTTTGGGCTGGACATGGGCTTTCCGAGGTTATATTTTGGGGTCTATTTCATCTCATCAAAGATGAGCAGGCTCAAGAGGCTTCTATAGCTTGAGATTTAACCCGCTTTAGTGGCGGGTTTTTAAATAAATAAAAAACCGCTCGGTGCTTAGCACGACGAGCGGATGAAGGCGTTAGTCAGTTCACTGATAATCGAAGCTGTGATGTGAGATCTAAAATAGATAGAGGAAGGTTTTATTTTGTTGGAGATTCACATCTGAGGTTGCTTCTTTTGTTTTTGAGTAAACCAAAAGACCCTTCGGCAATTGGCCAAATTGCCAGAAAAGAACAGTGTTCAAAAGCTGTCCTTGGGTGTTAAGTGGGAAGTAACAACTAAAGGACATTGCTGAACAGATCTGTCTTTTATTATAATGTCTTTTATAAAAGAATCAAAAGGACATACTGTGGATAACTTAGTCCACAAAATGTTTCTTCCTAATTTCTTGGATCTTAGCCTCCTCTGCTGCCTCTTTAGAGCTTTTGCCTGCTTCTCCTAGAGACTTCAGGTCTTCTTCTGTAAGATTCATTAAGTATTCAACTCTATTTTTTAGGTATTCTTCTCTATTCTTTTTCGGATCTTCTATAACCTCTTCCAGTAGCGCATGAAGTACGTACCCTATCTTTGGACCCGGTTCCATGTGAAACTCAGAAATCAACTGATTTCCGTCTATCTTTAGCATTCCTACAGATACTGGGTCTGACATAACTTCCTCAATCATGGAATGATACTTTCGAAGTCTATAAGGATCTTCTTTGGGCCTCCCCATACCTATTCGATCACATACTCTAAGATCCATTAGTTCCCAGATCATATCTTTACCAACATTTCTAATCATTCTCCTTATGGCAGTTTGAGATATTTGTTCTGTATCAGCAAAAAACATGTGCCAACGTACTAATTTTGTTACTTTCTCTATAGTTTCACGTGAAAAATGAAGTCTCTCGAGTATATTTTTAGCCATTTTGGCACCAATTACTTCGTGTCCATAAAAGGTCCATGTTTTTTTAGCTCCTTTTCTTCTAGATCTGGGCTTACCGATGTCGTGAAATAGGGCTGCAAGTTTCACATGGAACGGATAGTCTTTTTTTACAGCGTGCATCATGGATTTTATTAGATGTTCCCAGACATCATACTTGTGTGCTCCTCCCTGCTCTATTCCTACAGATTCTAGTAATTCAGGTATTATTTCAGTCAAAATACCAGTTTCACGAGAAACTTCTAAGGCCTTTTCAGGGTTTTCTGATTTAATTATCTTTTCAAATTCCTCAGATATTCTCTCTTTTGAAATATTGGCTAGTAGCTTAGAGTTCTTTTCTATTGATTCACGTGTATCTTTTTCTATTTCAAAGCCTAATTCGGCAGATAATCTTATGGATCTAAGTAATCTAAGGGCATCTTCCCTGAACCTTTCATCAGGATTCCCCACGGTTTTAACTACTTTGTCCTTTATATCATTTTGTCCTTTATAAAGGTCAAGTATACTACCTTCCTCAATATCGTAGGCAATGGC